>DASTGC010000298.1:0-5827 GCA_035719485.1 Novosphingobium sp. | reverse complement strand
AAGCGGGGCGGGCTTGGGGGTCGGCACGTGCGGCCGGTCATAGAGTGGGGCGTCATCCGCCAGTGGACCGAGCGGAATATCGCAGACAACCTCGCCGTCGAATTCCAGCACCATGTGCCCGGTGTCGGTCACCTCGCCGATCACCGCAAAGTCCAGTTCCCATTTCCTGAAGATCGCCTCGGCCATCGGCTCCTTGCCGGGCTTGAGCACCATGAGCATGCGCTCCTGGCTCTCGGAAAGCATCATCTCGTAGGGGGTCATCCCCTCTTCGCGGCAGGGCACCATGTTCATGTTGAGCCGGATGCCCGCGCCGCCCTTGCTGGCCATTTCCACCGAAGAGGAGGTCAGCCCCGCTGCGCCCATGTCCTGGATGGCAACGATGGCGTCGGTCGCCATCAGTTCGAGGCAGGCCTCGATCAGCAGCTTCTCGGTGAAGGGATCGCCCACCTGCACGGTGGGGCGCTTTTCCTCGCTCTTCTCGTCGAAGTCGGCGCTGGCCATGGTCGCGCCATGGATGCCATCGCGCCCGGTCTTCGAGCCGACGTAGACGATGGGGTTACCGAGACCAGTCGCTGCGCAATAGAAGATCTTGTCGGTCTGGGCGACGCCGACGGTCATCGCGTTGACGAGGATATTACCGTCATAGGCCTTGTGAAAATTGGTCTCGCCGCCAACTGTCGGTACGCCCACGCAATTGCCGTAGCCCCCAATGCCGGCGACCACGCCCTGGACGAGGTGCTTCATCTTCGGGTGATCGGGTCGCCCGAAGCGCAAGGCGTTCATGTTGGCCACCGGGCGCGCACCCATGGTGAACACGTCTCGCAGGATCCCCCCAACGCCCGTTGCCGCGCCCTGGTAGGGCTCGATGTAGCTCGGGTGGTTATGGCTCTCCATCTTGAAGATCGCGGCCTGGCCATCACCGATGTCGATTACGCCGGCATTCTCGCCGGGGCCGCAGATCACCCACGGTGCTTTCGTGGGCAGCTTCATCAGGTGCAGCTTGCTCGACTTGTAGGAGCAGTGCTCAGACCACATGACCGAGAAGATGCCGAGTTCGACCATGTTCGGCTCGCGCCCGAGGGCGTGAAGCACGCGGGCATATTCCTCCTCGGAGAGCCCGTGGGCGGCGACGACATCGGAGGTGATTTGAGGGGCGCTTTGTGACATGGCCGAGCCCTTAGCGCCGGTCCGCGCGGCTGGCCAGACTCGATGCCGCTGCCAGCGCATTCCGGCACGTTGGCCCGGTGCAAAACCGGGAGTTTACTCGGCTACATTGGGCGGTATCAATGACGCGAGGTTCGGGGGCGTTTACGAATCCGGCTGAATTCGTTGAAAGGGGGCATTATGCTACGGAAAACTTTACTTGCCGCAGGCCTGCTCGGGTCAGTCTTCGCGATGACGGCGCCGGCCGTGGCTGACGAGGTGCGCTCGGACGATCCATCGTCGCTGGTGCGGGTGCTGCAGAACATGGGGTACCGTGCGGAGTTGACGAAGGATTCGTCGGGCGATCCTATGATCAAGAGCACGGCATCGGGGGCTGACTTCGCCATTCTCTTCTACGGCTGCAAGAGCAACCGGAATTGCACGACAGTGCAGTTTTTTGCCGGCTTCAAAGATCCGGACAACGGTTCGCTTGCCGCGATGAACAAGTGGAACCTCGATAACCGCTTTGGCAGGGCCTACCAGGCCGACAGCGGCAGCGCCCGGCTGGAGGGCGACATCGACCTCGACATGGGTGGGATGAGCGCGGCGCTGTTTCGCGATAACCTCGAGGTCTACATCGCGCTGCTCGATCGCTTCCGCAAATACGTTTACAATCTCAAGTGAAGCCCTGATCAAGTGGGGCTGGAGCTGAACGGGGCCGGGCATGGCTGACCGGCCGTGCTTGACCCCTGCCTCGCCCCGGCCCAAAGCAGAGCGACCATGACCCAGAGCCCTGCCCCTACTGATCCGGCGATCGCCGCCCTCTCGTTCGAGGATGCCCTGGCGGCGCTGGAGCAGGTGGTACGTCAGCTTGAAAGCGGCGAAGTGGCGCTTGACGATTCGATTACCCTTTATGAGCGCGGCGAGGCCCTGCGCCGCCATTGCCAGGCGCGGCTCGACGCGGCCCAGGCCCGGATCGAACGGATCGTGGCCGGGGCGGACGGCCAGGCCGCCGGGACCCAGCCGTTCGATGATGCCGCGGGGCGCTGACAAGGGCAGGGAGCGGGCGTGGCCGACATCCTGAAACAGGCGCTGGCTGCGATCCAGGCTGAGGTTGACGCCGGGTTTGACGCCCTGCTGCCCTTGCCCGACGACGCGCGCCTGCGGTTGGTCGAAGCCATGCGCTATGCAGCGATCGGCGGAGGCAAGCGGATCCGTCCGCTGCTGCTGACTTCCACGGCCGAACTGCTGACCGTGGATCGCGCCGTTGCCGTACGGGCGAGTCTGGCGATCGAGGCGATCCACGTCTACTCGCTGATTCACGACGATCTGCCGTGCATGGACGATGATGCCCTGCGACACGGCAAGCCGACCGTCCACAAGGCCTTCGACGAGGCGACAGCAGTTCTCGCGGGCGATGCATTGCATGCCTTTGCCTTCGAGGTATTGGCCGATCCGGCGCTCTCTGGTGACCCATTCACCCGGGCCGAGCTGGTCCAGTGCCTTGCTGCAGCCAGTGGCCTGGGCGGAATGGCTGGCGGGCAGATGATGGACATTGCGGCAGAAACTACGCAGTTTGACCTGCCGACCGTCACCCGCTTGCAACAGCTGAAGACCGGAGCCCTGCTCGGCGCGGCGGTCGAAATGGGCGCTATTCTGGGGCGCCTGCCGCTCGAAGGCCGCACCCACCTGCGCGGCTATGCCCGCGACATCGGACTGGCTTTCCAGATCGTCGATGACCTGCTCGACCACGAGGGTGACGAGCAGGCTGCCGGCAAGGTGCTGCGCAAGGATGCGGCGGCAGGCAAGCAGACATTCGTATCGCTGCTCGGGCCTGACCGGGCGCGGGCCCAGTCGAGATTGCTGGTCGATCAGGCCGTCGCCCATCTCGGCCAATATGGGGCCGAGGCCGACCTGCTGCGCGCCGTCGCGCGCTTTATCATAGAGAGGGACCGATAGGATGGCTGAACGCATCGGTGTCTACCCGGGAACGTTCGATCCGATCACCCTGGGCCATACGGACATCATCCGCCGCGGCGCCAAGCTGGTCGACAAGCTGATCATCGGGGTGACGACCAACCCGTCGAAGAACCCGATGTTCACCCCAGCCGAGCGCATGGCGATGGTCGAGCGCGAAGTTGCGGCACTGGGGATCAACAACGTCGAGGTTGTTGGCTTTAACGCCTTGCTGATGAAATTTGCCGAAGTGCAGGGCGCAAGCGTCATTGTGCGCGGGCTGCGGGCCGTGGCCGACTTCGAATACGAATACCAGATGGCCGGGATGAACCAGCAGCTCAATTCCAGCATCGAGACCATCTTCCTGATGGCCGACGTCTCGCTGCAGCCGATCGCCTCCAAGCTGGTCAAGGAAATTGCGCTGTTCGGCGGCGAGATCGCGCGGTTCGTCAGCCCGGCTGTGCGCGCGCAAGTGCTCGAACGGGTGAACGAACTTGGCCGGATGGGGGAATACTGACCCCGAGCATTGGTCCCGTTCATTGCCATGACAGTCCGCTGCGGTTAAACGCGCCCACGTTAATTCGTCTGCCCGGTAGTCCGGTGCGGTCGTTTCGCGAGAGTATCCTGATGAAGCGTCGTAGCCTTCTCTGCGCAATTCCACTGGCAATTGCCCTATGTACCGCGCCGGCCTTCGCCAAGGGCGCGAAATCTGCGGCGCCCGCACCTGCGCCGCTCAGTGCCGCGATCGATCCCGATCCCACCCACGATCCCGATGATGTGCTCTACCTGGATTTGTCGAACGGTGGGCGTGTGGCGATCCGGCTGATGCCGAAGTGGGCGCCCAACCACGTCGAGCGGATTAAGACCCTGGCGCGGCAGGGGTTCTATAACGGGATCATTTTTCACCGGGTGATCGATGGCTTCATGGCCCAGACCGGCGATCCGACGGGCACGGGGCAGGGCGGTTCGCAGCTGCCGGACCTTAAGGCAGAATTCAATAACATGCCCCACGTCCGCGGCTCGGTCTCGATGGCGCGGACCGATGAGCCGGACACCGCCAACAGCCAGTTCTTCATCGTGTTCTATCCGCGCTTCGCGCTTGACCGGCACTATACCAATTTCGGCCGCGTGATCGGCGGGATGGCTTATGTCGATGCGATCGAGCGGGGCGAGCCGCCGGAGCATCCGACCAAAATTCTCCAGGCTTCACTGGCGAGCGACAACAAGCCGCAGGTCCTGCCCGCTCCGGTAGCTCCGCCGCCCAGCCTGGCTGCTCCGGCTCCGGCGCCGAGCATCGCGCCCGGGCCCGTAGCCAAGCCCGCGAAGCCGGCCCCTAAGCCGTCGCCGGCACCAAAGCGGGCCCCGCGCAAGCACGGGTGATCTTACGCGGGAGCTTGCGGTAAGCGCTCTCCCGTGCTCCCTTCCCAGTTAAACGGAAGGAGAGGTGTGGCGATGATTGACGTGGGGACGCTGGCCGTCGCGCGTGTGCTCGAAATGGAGGGCATGCGCATGCCGCTCGCCCAACTTGGCGAGGTGGATGCGCTGGCCGAGCGTCATCGCAGCTGGCTTTACCCGCGCTTCGCCGAACCGGCAGACAACACGTTTTCGCTGAACTTCCAGACCTGGGTGGTGGACCTGGATGGGTTCGTGCTGGTGGTTGATCCTTGCTCCGGCAATGGACGCATGCGCGACATGGCCATGTTCCACCAGCTCGACACGCCCTTTCTGGAGCGGTTCACCGAGACGGGGTTCGCGCCGGAACGCGTCGATGCGGTATTCTGCACGCACCTGCACTGCGATCATTGCGGCTGGAACACCCAACTGCGCGACGGCAAGTGGGTCCCCACCTTTCCCAATGCGCGCTACTATTTCGTGGCTGACGAAGTCCGGCGGTGGGACACTTCTCGGGCCGACTACCGCAAGGTCCCGTTCGAGATCGACTACAATGCCAATGTGTTCGAGGACAGTGTCGCGCCCATCATCGCGGCAGGGTTGGCTGAGCTCATCACTGCCGATCACCAGATCCGACCGGGCCTCACAGTCCAGCCCGCACATGGCCATAGCGTCGGCCATTGCGCCCTGCGTGTGGACTGCGGGCCGACGCGACTGTGGTTCACCGGCGATGCCTTCCACCACCCGCTGCAGGTCAGCGACTCGCGCCTCGCACTCGGCGGCGACGACGATCTCGCCATGGCGATCGCCACCCGCGAACGCTTGCGCGAGACCATCGCGCGCGAGGGCAGCTTCATGATGCCGGCCCATTTCGCCGCCCCGCATGTCGGACAGGTTTCCCTGGAGGGCGGGGAATACCGATTTGTGCCGCTGGGGGACTAGGCTTGCCGAGGCGAGCCGCGGCGGCTAGCCGGCAAGGCCGATGCGCGTAGACCTGTTCGATTTCAACCTTCCACCAGATCGCATTGCCCTGCGTCCAGCCCGGCCGCGCGATGCGGCGCAGTTGCTGCAGGTAGGGGCGAGCGGGCCGTTCGGCGATCATGTCGTGCGCGACCTGCCCGGTCTGCTGCGGGCGGGTGACTTGCTGGTATTCAACGACACCCGTGTGATCCCAGCCCAGCTTGAGGGCATGCGCGGCGAAGCGCGGATCGGGGCGACGCTCCACAAGCGGATTGACCTCAGGCGCTGGCAGGCCTTCGTCCGCAACGCCAGGCGCTTGCGCCGGGGCGACGAAATCGCCTTCCCCGCGGGCGTAAGCGCACTTGCCGAAGAACGT
>DASTGC010000297.1:0-2478 GCA_035719485.1 Novosphingobium sp. | reverse complement strand
CGCTGGCACTTCACGCAATCGGGGCTGGACGGGATGGCCATGCCCTCCCAGCAGGCCGCGCAGAGGCCGACCTGCTCGGCCAGCGGCGCCCCGCACAGCGGGCAGCGTGGCGGGAAGAACAGGTCGACGACAGGAGCCATGGCGGCCGGGACACGCATCGGGCCAACATACGATTGCAGCGCGGCCCGGCAAGAGAGCGCTTGCTCCCAAGGCGCGGCCGGGCCTAACCGCAGTCATGGCCTCGCCCCTGCCCCGGATATTCTCGCCGTCCCGCCGCGCCGCGATCCGCGCGCGCATGGAAGCGCTCCAGCGTGCCGCCGATGCCCCGCGCTACCTCCACGCCGACATTGCCGAGGACACGATGGAGCGCCTCGCCTTCCTGCGCCACGCGCCCGCGCGAGCCCTTGTGCTGGGAGATGCCGGGCAGACCGTTGCCGAGGCGCTCGCCACCTCGGCCAGCGAAATCATCAGCTCAGGCCCTAAATTCCCGCTCGAGGAACCTTGGCCGCAGGGTGGTTTCGACCTGATCGTTGCAGCGCTGGCCTTCGACACTGTCAACGATCTTCCCGGCGCACTCATCCATGCGCGCAATGCTCTCGCCCCCGGTGGCCTCCTGCTGGCAACCCTGATCGGCGCCGGCAGCCTGCCAGCCCTGCGGGCCATCATGTTGGCAGCTGACGGGGATCGCCCTGCCCCCAGGGTCCACCCCCAGGTGGATGTGCGGGCCGGCGCCCAGTTGCTCCAGCGCGCCGGCCTTGCCGATCCGGTCGCCGACAGCCGCACCCTTGACGTCCGTTTCTCGAGCATGGCCCGCCTGGTTGGCGACCTCAGGGCGCAGGGCCTGTCCTCGGCGCTGGTGCAGGGAGGGCCACCGCTCTCCCGAGAAGCCCGTACGCGCGCGATCGCGGCCTTTATCGAACAGGCAGAATCAGACGGCAAAGTGGCCGAGCGATTCGAACTGCTTACCCTGTCAGGCTGGCGCCGCTAGCCGAGCGCGGCCTGTGCTGCGGCAAGTCGCGCGATGGGCACGCGGTATGGTGAGGCCGAGACATAGTCGAGTCCGACGCTTTCGCAGAAGGCGATGCTCGCCGGGTCGCCGCCATGTTCGCCGCAGATGCCCAGCTTGAGGTCGCCGCGGGTGGCCCGGCCGCGCTCCGCGCCGAGGCGGATCAGCTGGCCCACGCCTTCGATGTCGAGGCTGACAAACGGATCGCGCGGATAGATGCCCTGCTCCACGTATGGCGTCAGGAACCGCCCGGCGTCGTCGCGGCTCACCCCCAGCGTCGTCTGGGTCAGGTCATTGGTGCCGAACGAGAAGAACCGCGCCTCCTGGGCGATCTCGTCCGCCAGCAGCGCCGCCCGCGGCAGCTCGATCATCGTGCCGACCAGATAATCGAGCTTGCGCCCCTGCTCGGCAAAGACCTCGCCCGCCACCCTGTCGACCAGCTCGCGCAGGATCTGCAGCTCGCGCCTCGTCCCGACCAGCGGGATCATCACCTCGGGGACCACCGCCGCCCCGCTCTCACCCGCCACCTCGCAGGCCGCCTCAAAGATCGCCCGCGCCTGCATCTCGTAGATGTCCGGGAAGGTGATGCCGAGCCGGCAGCCGCGATGGCCGAGCATCGGGTTGAACTCGTGCAGTTCCTCCGCCCGGCGGCGCAGGCTGTCCGGTGCGATGCCGATGGCCGCGGCCAGGTCGGCGAACTCGGCCTCGCTGTGCGGCAGGAACTCGTGCAGCGGCGGGTCGAGCAGGCGGATCGTCACGGGCAGACCGGCCATGATCCGGAACAGCTCGGCAAAATCGCCGCGCTGCTCGGGCAGGAGCCTGGTGAGCGCGGCGCGGCGCCCGGCCTCGTCCTCGGCGAGGATCATCTCGCGCACGGCGCTGATCCGGTCGGCCTGGAAGAACATGTGCTCGGTGCGGCACAGGCCCACGCCCTCGGCCCCGAACTGGCGCGCGGTGCGGCAGTCCTCCGGCGTCTCGGCATTGGCGCGCACCTTCATCCGGCGGTACCTGTCGGCCATGTCCATCAGCAGGGCGAAGTCGCCGACCAGTTCCGGCTCCACCGTCGGCACCGAACCGGCAATGATCGCCCCGGCCGCGCCATCGAGCGTGATCACGTCGCCCTCGGCAAGGTCGCGGTGCCCGATCCGCAGCGTCCGCGCGGCCAGGTCGATCGAGACCGCCGCGCAGCCCGAGACGCAGGGCCGGCCCATGCCGCGGGCCACCACGGCGGCGTGGCTGGTCATGCCGCCGCGCGCGGTGAGGATGCCCTTGGCCGCGTGCATCCCGTGGATGTCCTCCGGGCTGGTCTCGGTGCGCACGAGGATCACCGCCTCGCCGAGGTCCGCCCGCTTCTCTGCCGTATCGGCATCCAGCACGATCGCGCCAGAGGCCGCGCCCGGGCTTGCCGGCAGGCCATAGGCCAGCACGTCGCGCGGAGCATTCGGATCGAGCGTCGGGTGGAGCAGCTGATC
>DASTGC010000296.1:0-2680 GCA_035719485.1 Novosphingobium sp. | reverse complement strand
CGGCGACCATGCTGCGCCGCATGGGCTTCCTCGCCACCGTCCAGGTCCCGCCCCAGCGGATCGAGAACGGCGGCACTGTCCAGCTGAGCGTGCTCGCGGCCAAGCTGGTCGGAGTCGAGGTGCGCGGCCGCCCCGGCAATGCCGAGCGGCAGATCGCGGCCCACCTGCGCCACCTGACCAGCCGTCCCTGGTTCAACACCCACGAGGCCGAGCGCCAGCTCCTGCTGCTGCGCGATCTCCCCGGTTTCGATGTTCGCCTGACGCTGCGCCCGGCCCATGCCGGCCCGGGGGAGGTGATCGGCGAGGTCATGGTCAAACGCCGTCCCGTGGACCTGGTGGTCGGCGGACAGAACCTGTCGTCCAAGGCCACCGGCCGCGAGGGCGTGATGGCCCAGCTCACGCTCAATGACCTCACCGGCATGGCCGATCGCACCACGCTTTCGCTCTACACCACGCTGCAGACCAGCGAGCAGACGGTGTTCCAGCTGGCCCACGATTTTGCCCTGGGTGCCAACGGGCTGCGGCTGGGCGGACGCTTCGTCTACGGTCGCGCCCGGCCCGATATCGCCAACAAGGCCTTCCTCTCCCACACCTGGATCGGGGCCGGCGAGCTGTCCTATCCGCTCCTGCGCGCGCAGGACGCCAACGTCGTCGGCGCGGCGGGGTTCGAGGCGATCGACCAGTTGATCGATTTCGGGGGCACGCGGTTCAGCGCCGATCGCCTCCGCGTCGCCTATGCCCGGCTCGATGGGCAGATGATCGACGGCGGCAGCCTGGCTGGCCGCGGCGGGTATTCGCCGGCCGAGCCGCGCCTGGCGCTGTCGGGCGAGATTGAGGTCCGCAAGGGTGTCGCCGGTTTCGGCGCCAGCAGGGCATGCGTGCCGCTCGCGGTGTGCCTGCCGCCCAATGTGCCGATTTCCAACCTTGGGGCCGATCCGCAAGGCGGACTGGTGCGCGGCGAGGCCACGTTGGAGTTCCGCCCAGTCCGAGCCGTGACCGTCTCGCTGCGCCCCCGCGCGCAGTACAGCTCGGCCCAGTTGCTCTCCTACGAGCAGTTTACCCTCGGCAACTATACCGTCGGCCGCGGCTACGATCCGGGCACGGTCCAGGGCGACAAGGGCGTGGCGCTCGCCGCCGAGCTGCGGATCGGGCGGCTGCGGCCGAAGTCTGCGTCCGACCTGGTGCTCCAACCCTATGCTTTCCTCGATGCCGGCTGGGCCTGGAACAACGACAACGGCCTCACCCCGATGCGCCGCCTCGTCTCCGCCGGTGGCGGCGTGCGGGCACGCTGGGGCGACCGGGGCGATCTCAACCTCCTCGTCGCAGTTCCTCTCGAGCGCGCTCCCGGCCAGACCCAGCTCGGCGCGGCGCGCGTTCTCCTCACCTTCTCGACCCGCCTGATCCCATGGAGCGCGCAATGACAAATCGCCGGACCCTGCTCGCCGGAACCGCGCTCGCCGCCACGCTCGGCCTCGCCGGCTGGGCCGCCCCCGCCATGGCGCAGGGCTTTTCGGGCACGGGCACCGTCGTCGGCGGCACCGCGGCGACCATCGCGCCGGGCAATGGCGACATCACGCTCAACCAGAGCGAAGCGATCATCAACTGGAACGTCACCGGTGGGGCAGGGGCGACCGACGTCACCTTCCTGCCGCTCAACAACACCGTCACCTTCCACGAGGCCGGCGTGTCGTTCCCCGGCACGGACTATACCGTGCTCAACCGCGTCTTCCCCTTCGACGGCGCCGGCAATCCGCTCAACGCCACGGTCAACATCGGCGGCACGGTCAACGCCACCTTCGCCGGCAAGCAGGGCGGCAACGTCTGGTTCTATTCGCCGCACGGGATCATCACCAGCGGCAACGCCAGCTTCAACGTCGGCAGCCTGCTGCTCTCCGCCTCCGATATCGATACCAGTAACGGCGGCTCGCTCTATCTTTCTCCCAACCAGATCGGGTTCCTGCCGGCGACCGACGGCAACGCCAAGATCCAGATCGGCCAGAACACCACGATCAGCGCCCTCGGCAACAACACCTCGTCGATCGCCGGCTATGTCGGTATCTTCGCCCCGCGTATCGAACAGGGCGGCTCGGTCAGGGCCGGCGGCATGGTCGGCTATGCCGCGGGCGAAGCGGGGACGATGACCTTCAACGCCGGGCTGGTCGACATCCAGATCACGCAGGGTTCGGCCGACGGCAACGGCATCGTCCATACCGGGTCCACCGGCGGCCCCCCGGTCGCGGCCACCACCACCCGCCAGATCAAGATGGTCGCCATGCCGAAGAACACGGCGCTGACTATGCTGCTCGGCGGCTCGATCGGCTTCGATGCCGGCACCGCCGTGCCCGATGGGGCCGCCGTCGTGCTATCCTCCGGCTGGCAGCCGACCTCGACCCCGGCCGAGATCGCCCAGGGGCTCGGCAATATCCAGATCGGCAACGCCACGATTTCCGGCGATCCGACCGTCTATGCCACGGGCACCCTGGCCATCGCGCCCGATGCCGCCACCACCGGCCTGACCCGCTTCGACGGCCTCGCCCAGTTCAACGTCGGCCGCTCACTCACCATGGACGCGGCCGCCGGCACCCTGATCGATTTCACCGGCAACCTCGTCGTCAGCCCGCTGCGCCAGGGCACCGGCGAGAATGTGCGCATCACTGCGGCAGGCGATCCCCTGAACATT
>DASTGC010000295.1:0-2391 GCA_035719485.1 Novosphingobium sp. | reverse complement strand
GAGCCATATTCCATGTCGATGAAGTCGATCACCACCAGGCCGGCCATGTCGCGCAGGCGCAGTTGGCGGGCGATCTCGCGCGCGGCTTCGAGGTTGGTCGAAACCGCGGTCGCCTCAATGCCGTGCTCCTTGGTCGAGCGACCCGAGTTGATGTCGATCGAGACGAGCGCCTCGGTCGGATTGATCACCAGGTAGCCACCGCTCTTCAGCTGAACCACCGGATCGTACATCGCGCTGAGCTGGTCCTCGGCGCCATAGCGCTGGAACAGCGGCACCGGGTCGGCATAGGCCTTCACCCGGCGGGCATGGCTGGGCATCAGCAGCTTCATGAAATCGCGGGCCGCGCGATAGCCGCCTTCGCCTTCCACCACGACCTCTTCGATGTCGCGATTGTAGATGTCGCGGATCGCGCGCTTGATCAGGTCGGAATCCGAATGGATCATCGCCGGAGCCGAGCTCTTCAGCGTGTTCTCGCGGATCTCGTCCCACAGGCGGGCAAGATAATCGAAGTCGCGCTTGATCTCGGTCTTGGTGCGCGACAGGCCGGCCGTGCGCACGATGCAGCCCATGGACTTGGGGAGGTCGAGTTCGGCAATGATCGACTTCAGGCGCTTGCGGTCCGAGCTGGAGCTGATTTTGCGGCTGATGCCGCCGCCGTGGCTCGAATTGGGCATCAGCACGCAGTAGCGGCCGGTGAGGCTGAGATAGGTGGTGAGGGCGGCGCCCTTGTTGCCGCGCTCTTCCTTGACGACCTGGACCAGCAGGACCTGGCGCCGGTGGATCACGTCCTGGATCTTGTAGCGGCGGCGCAGGGCCATGCGCTTGGCGCGCAGTTCGTCGGCTTCCTTGGCGTGGGCGCGGCCGCGACCGTTCCCGCCCTGGCGACGGCGGCCGCGGCGGCGCGGCTGCTCGTCGCCTTCGTCGGCTTCCGCAGCTTCCTCGCCCTCGTGGTCGAACCCGTCCTCGACGTGCCCGTCCTCGATCGTGGCGACCTCGTCCTTTTCGGAGGTGTCGATCTCGGTAACGCTGCCGAAATCATCATGTTCGGTGCCGGCGAATTCGTCGGCCAGGCTCTCGCCCAACTCGTCATCCCCGACGAAATCCTCCTCGCCCTCGGCAACGGCGCGCAAGGCGGCCTCTTCCTCGGCGTGGGCAGCTTCTTCCGCGAGCAGGCGCTCCCGGTCTTCCTTGGGGATCTGGTAATAGTCGGGATGGATTTCGCTGAAGGCGAGAAATCCGTGCCGGTTGCCGCCGAAGTCGACGAATGCCGCCTGCAACGAGGGTTCGACCCGGGTTACCTTTGCGAGATAGATGTTGCCCTTGATCTGCTTGTGTTCAGCAGATTCAAAGTCGAATTCCTCAATCCGGTTGCCCTTCAGCACCGCCACCCGGGTTTCTTCCTGGTGGCGCGCATCGATAAGCATGCGCGTGGTCATCAAATAGTCTCCGTGCGCGCCCCGGCCGCGTGCTGCATGGCAAGGTGCCATGGAGCAGGCGGGCGCGTCTGTTCTGGTAAGCGCTGCGGCGCGCCTCGGCGCGGGCAGCGAAACGGTTGTTCGGGATGTGCGTGTCTGCCGGAATGAGAAGGCGCGGCGATTGCGAACGCGCGGAAAAACCTGATCCCGTTGCCACCGGCATCGCCGCCCTCTGGGGCGTCGAACTCCGGAACGGGACAGGGCTTCTCATATCAGCATCAACTCGGTTACGGTCCGCCGGACACCGATGGTCCGACAGGTCGGGGAAGCTCTGCGATCCTCATTCCCGCCTGGCACTTCTGCCATGGACCTGGCGGGAAGGCTTGCGGGAGGACTGCGGCGAACTGCCCCGGACGAGTTGCCTAGCATTGCGGCACCTGCCCGGCAAGTTTCTTGCGCGCCAGAACTGATCGTCGTCCTTGTCGCGGCAGGAGATTGCAGTGGCGCCGGTCCCGGCCTAACCAGCGCTGACTCATGTCTGGCTCGCTCAAGTTCCTGACGACGATGCTCGCGCTGCTTGCAGGCGCGGTAGGACTGTTTGCCCTGTTGCTGGTGGCCGACCGCTACTTTGCCGCTCCGGGGGCCGGCCGCGACTATGTCCTGCGCGTACCGTTGCCGCGCAGCGGGGGCAAGCTGGGCCTGCCGCCAATCGAGGGCCCGCTCGATGCGAGCCGCCCATTGGTGGTGATCGACGCTGGGCACGGCGGGCACGATCCCGGCGCCGGGACCGCGGACCTCGCCGAAAAGACGGTCACCCTGGCCCTGGCCGAGGCGCTGCGGACGCGCCTGCTGGAGCAGGGCGGGGTGCGCGTGGCGATGACCCGCACGACCGACCGCTTCCTGCTGCTCCCGGAGCGCGCGGCCATCGCCCGCGATCTCAAGGCCGACCTGTTCATCTCGATCCACGCCGACAGCA
>DASTGC010000294.1:0-2736 GCA_035719485.1 Novosphingobium sp. | reverse complement strand
CCCCGTCGAGCTCGGCCGCGCGATGGGGGGAGAGGGGCTCGGTCAGCCGGTAGACCTCGGGCAGTACGCGTTCCGCCGTGAGGCCGGCGAGCCGCATGACCCGCTGGCTGTCGCTCCCGCCCTCATCGTCCTGGCCTGACTGGACCGGCTTCCAGTAGAATGCGTCGAGCGCCCCGGCGAGTGCGGCGGCGAAGACGGTCTTGCCGACGCCGGTATCGGTCCCGGTGACCACGATGGCGCTCATGGCAGGTCCTTTCGCAGCAGGCAGGTGGCGACCTCATAGGTGGCGACAGCTCCGGCGTCTTCAAACCCCATCATGACCTGGCGCAAGGCCCGGGGAGGGAGCGGCTGGTGGCCCGCGGCTGCCGTGCCGGCGCCGATGGCCTTCAGCGCATGGAGGAAGGCCCGGGCCGATCCCTGCGGCTCCCGGTATGTGGCGGTGGCGAGGTCCACGACGAGGTCACGGGGGACCATGCCGGCAAGCTCTTCAGCCGAGGGGAAGCGCGGCGTTCCGCTGGCGAGGCCGATCGCGGCATGGGCCTGCCGCCACTCGGCAAAGGTGCCGTTCACGAGCGTGGTGAAGGCGAGGGTGCCGCCGGGGGCGAGCCAGCCTGCGAGGCGGGCAAGGGCTCCCGGCAGGTCTTCGAACCACTGGAAGGCGAGGCTGGAGACGACCAGGTCGAACGCATCGCCGGGCGGACAATCGTCGCGTTCGGCGTCGAGGACGCGGAAGCTGCGCCCCGCGGCCTCGCCGACGCGCAGGCGGCAGCGCTGCACCATGGCGGGCGCAAGGTCGGTCACCACGAGTTCGCAGCCGGGCGTGGTGCGGGCGAGTTGCTCGGTGAGAAAGCCCGTGCCGCAGCCGATTTCCAGAATGCGGGCGTGGCTGCGGATCGGCAGCGCGGCGAGCCGCTCCGCCAGGCCGAGCGCAACCTTGTGCTGGAGGCGGGCGTGGAGATCGTAGTCCCGCGCCGCGGCGAATGCGGCGCCGATGCGGGTGCGGCGGGCGAGGTCGGGCAGGGCGCTCATGCCAGCCGCTCCGCCAGGGAGAGGATCGCGGCGGCGCAGGCCTCGGGCGCGGTGACGGGGAGGAGATGGCCGTGGCCGGTGAGCACCTGGCCGGCCCCACCGGTGTGGTCTGTGAAGCAGGCCGCGCGGTGGGCGGGGGAGAGAATCGGGTCGTCGGCCCCGTCGAACCGGGCAAAGGGGCCCTGCCAGCGCTGGCGCCCATCGGCATCGCGCAGCAGCACGAGGTCTTCGGCAAGGCGGGCGGCAATAGGGGCGGAAGAAGCGGGCGGGGCGCCGCAGCGGGTGCGGAAATCGGCCACCACGCCGGCCGGATCCGAGATCAGGCGGGCGAGCATCCGGTCAAGCACGCGCGGCGGGGTGCCGGCGGGAAAATCGGGCGCGGCGGCAAACCGGTCAAACCCGTTGAGGGCGAGGAGGGCGCGGGCGCTGGACGGCGGGGCCAGCAGGGCGCGCAGGGCACCGAGGCTGTGGCCCACGACGAGATCGGCCGCTTCCACCGATGTGGGCGGGCCGAAATAGCCGCGATCCTCCACCGCGCAATCGTGGCCCGCGAGCAGCGGCAGGACCCGGTCCCAGATCGCGCCATCCAACCCCCAGCCGTGGAGCAGGGCAATCCTCATGCGAGGGCGTCCAGCAGGGCATCGACATCGGCGGCGGCATGGGTGGC
Source organism: Novosphingobium sp. (assembly GCA_035719485.1). GTDB lineage: Bacteria > Pseudomonadota > Alphaproteobacteria > Sphingomonadales > Sphingomonadaceae > Novosphingobium. The sequence continues at coordinate 1,040 of DASTGC010000294.1, read as the reverse complement.
GCGCAGGGCGAGCCGCAGCCGGCTGGTGCCGGCGGGCACCGTGGGCGGGCGGATCGCCGCCGCCAGCATTCCCCGCTGCGCCAGCCGTTCGCTTAAGGCCATGGCGTCGGCCTCGCTGCCGATGATCGCGGGTACGATCTGCGAGGCGGAGCCGGCAGTGGGCAGGCGGCGCGCGGCCAGTCCGCTGCGCAGGCGATCGCCCAGCGAGGCCAGATGGGCGCGCTCGCCCGCCATGCCGGGGACGAGATCTAGCGCGGCGTCGATTGCGCCGAGGACCGCGGGGGGCGGGGCGGTGGAGAAGATGAACCCGGAGGCGGCGTTGACCAGCCAGTCGCGCAGCCGGGCAGAGCCGGCGACATAGGCGCCGAAGCCGCCGAATGCCTTTGAGAAGGTCCCCATCACCACGTCGACGCCGTCCACCCCGGCGCAGAGGCCGGCGCCGCCAGGACCGAGGACGCCGGTGGCATGGGCCTCGTCGACCATCAGCACGGCATCGTGCGCGCGGGCGAGGGCGGCGAGGGCGGGGATGTCGGCACGGTCGCCGTCCATCGAGTAGACGCTCTCGACAAGGATCAGCCGGGCCGGAACGGTAGCGCCGTGGCGCCCGAGCAGTTCGGCGAGATGGGCGAGGTCGTTGTGGCGGAAGCGGTGCTGGCGCGTTCCGGCCAGGCCCGCATGCATCGAGGCATGGACCAGCCGGTCGGTGAAGATGGCCGCGCCGGGGAGGGCGGCGAGGAGGGCCGGGATGGTCGCGGCATTGGCCTGCCAGCCCGAGGCGAAGACCAGTGCGGCCTCCTTGCCCTTGAAGGCGGCGACGCGCGCCTCGACCGCGAGATGTGCATCGCTGGTTCCGGTGACCAGGCGCGAGGCGCCGGAGCCGGCGCCATGGGCCCGGGCCCATTGTGCCGAGCGCTCGGCGAGGAGCGGGTGGCGGGCCAGGCCGAGGTAATCGTTGCTGGAAAAATCGACCAGCTCGCGCCCGTCGCGAAGGATGCGTCCGCCGTCCGCCAGGGCGGCAGGGCGCAGTTCGCGCCAACGTC
>DASTGC010000293.1:0-4354 GCA_035719485.1 Novosphingobium sp. | reverse complement strand
CTCGCAGATGGAGCGGCGCACGGTGACCCGGCTCGACGGCACGGAGCGGTCGAGCCTGGAACGCTGGAGCCTCGCGCGGATGCGGTGATTGCCGGGGGTTTGGGTGGGTGCTGGAAGCGTCCGGCGCATGTCAGAAGTGCACCTGAACCGGAAGGTATTATTTTACCTCTCCGCAGAGGCGCGGAAACCTTGACTCTTCGCCGCCCTTCCGCCATTGGCGCGCCTTCGCCAGGGCCGGGCTTTGCGGTTCTGGTCCGATAAGACAAGGGAATTCCAAGCCCATGAAGGCGCTCAGCACGAGCACCCGGTCGATCAAGCCGGCCGAGGTGGAGAAGAAGTGGCATCTGATCGATGCCGATGGCCTGGTGGTCGGTCGCCTTGCGGTGATCATCGCCAATATCCTGCGCGGCAAGCACAAGCCGAGCTTCACCCCCCATGTGGATTGCGGCGATCATGTCGTCGTGATCAACGCCGGGAAGGTGCGGCTGACCGGCAACAAGCTGAAGCAGAAGGTCTACTACAAGCACACCGGCTATGCCGGCGGCATCAAGGAAGTGACCGCAACCAAGGTGCTGGACGGCCGCTTCCCTGAGCGCGTGCTCGAGAAGGCGGTTGAGCGCATGATCCCGCGGGGCCCGCTTGGCCGCGCCCAGATGCGTGCCCTCCACCTCTACGCCGGCGCCGAGCATCCGCATGGTGGCACCCAGCCCCAGCCGCTCGACGTTGCTGCCCGCAACCGCAAGAACAAGGTGGGTGCCTGATGTCTGATAACACCGTCACCGATCTCGCCGATCTTGGCGCTCTCGCCGGCGGCGCTGCCCCGGCTGCTGCCGCCGCTACTCCGGAAGCCCCGGTCCGCACCGGCCCCGCCGCGCCGCTGCGCGAAAAGGAAGTGGACGCCCAGGGCCGCTCCTACGCCACCGGCCGCCGCAAGGACGCCGTCGCCCGCGTTTGGATCAAGCCCGGATCGGGCAAGATCACCGTCAACGGCCGCGACCAGGAGGTCTATTTCGCCCGTCCGACCCTGCGCCTGGTGATCAACCAACCCTTCACGGTCGCCGATCGCGATGGCCAGTATGACGTCGTCTGCACCGTCAAGGGCGGCGGGCTTTCGGGCCAGGCCGGCGCAGTCAAGCACGGCATCGCCCAGGCCCTCTCGAAGTTCGAACCGGCCCTGCGCAGCGCGGTCAAGGCTGCCGGGTTCCTCACCCGCGACCCGCGCGTGGTCGAGCGCAAGAAGTACGGCCGCGCGAAGGCCCGCCGCTCCTTCCAGTTCTCGAAGCGCTAAGCCGCACGGCCCAATCGCTTTACGAATTCGCCCGGCCGCAAGGCCGGGCGTTTTCAATTCCGCCATCGGCAGCGATTTGCCTCACGCCCTGACTCCTGCTTGCCAAGGCCCACGAAGGGCTGGACGTCAGCCGGGAAGATCGCGATGCCTTGTTTCGGGCAGCCGAAGCGCGCGTAGCCTACCGACGCTGATCATCAGTGTACCGGAGGGTCCACGTCAGGAACCGCGGCAATCGGCGCGACTGGCTTGCCCGGCTCACGCGGGGGCAGTGCATCCGGCGGCACAGCATCCACCTGCATGGCCCGCGTCGGCACGGCCTCAAGGTTGCGCACCTTCACCATGACCTCACGCCCGGCGATGGTGAGTTCGTTGAAGCTGGGCGGTGTCGAGCGGATTCGCCGCGAAAGGGTTCCCGCACCGATCATTCTCAGCGGCCCCTCCGCAGTCGCCGCCGTGATGTCAAAGGGGTCGTGGACATGCCCCGTCAGCACGGCCAGCACGCCGCGCCGGGCGAGCTGGGCCATGGCATTTTCGCCGTTGATAGTCAGCACCTTGCCATCCGGCGCTCGCTCCGGGAGCGGATGATGCGCGGTGACGATCACCCGCGCGCCTGCGGGCAGGGCATCGATGGCGGACAGGCAGCGGGCAAGCGCAGGCGCGCGCACCCAGCCATCGACCCACGGAAAGCGCCATTGCGCCCGTGTTACCGTCTGCAAGGGGATGATGTGGAGGTCGTCCAGTTCCAGCGGAAGTTCGAGCAATCGTTCGATCTGGCGGAAACGGCGGAAGGGAGTGGCAAAGCGCTCCGCCAGATTGAAGTAGGGCATGTCATGGTTGCCGGGCTCGACCGTCACCGGCGCGCCAAGGCCGCTGATCCAGCGGCACGCCGCGGTATATTCGCGGTGCCGCGCACGCATCGTGAGATCCCCTGTGATCGCGACGGCAGCAGGCCGCTCGCCGGAGATCGCGTCCCTGACCCAGCCGAGCGCACGGGCGTCTTCCAGGCCGAAGTGCAGGTCGCTGATGTGGAACAGGGTGAGCGGAGCGATCATGGCCTGCTGACAAGCAGGTCGAGGGCCAGCGGTGCAAGCGAAAACCGTGGCGCCGGCCCTGCCTCGCGCCGTTCACCGTCGATCATCAGGGGCATCGGCCGATCTTCGAGTGAGCGGCAGGTGATTTCGGCATGTCGGCCGAGATCATCGTGCGGGCCATCCCGGAAGTTCCTTCGAAGCAGGGCGATCCCCTGTTTGAGATAGTCCCCGACGGTCTCGGCGCCATAGCCTTCGACCTTCATGCCGGGCTCGGCCACTTCCAGCCGGATCCCGGCGTACCCATCGACGCGACCGAGCGGAGGATCGGCCAGCGCCACCATCGGTCCGGTGGTGCTCTGGCGAATGGCCGAGACCGCGGCGCCCGCGAGCCCGCCGACTCCGCCTTCGCGCAGTTCCTCGCGCACATCGCTCCAGGTGGCCCCTGGCCCGGCCAGGACCTCAACCAGCGCGGTGAACGTTGCGCCGCGGATGCAGGGTCGCCGGCACACCCCGAGCTGTCCGGCGCCAGCGGCTATTGCGGGGGCGTCGCGCTCACCATGAAGCGCTCGCGCAAGCAGGTTGGCCGTGCCGCCGGGAAGCACCAGCAGGGCTCCAGGCCAGCCTTCGATCGCCGTGGCCACGGCATTGACGGTGCCGTCTCCGGCGAACACCGCCAACCGGCTCACCCCGCCCTGCTCCAGCGCGGCGCGACCCGGCAACTCCTCGGCAACATCCACCACCTGGGCAGGGGCCGTGCCGGCGCCCGCCAGCGCGGTCACGACATCCTGAACGGCCTTATCGGAATTGCTGCCGCTTGCCCTGTTGATGACCAACCAAAGGATTTCCTTCACGCCGGTGCAATCCGGCTGGGGCGATCCCGTTCCACCTCACACCCGTCCGGTGAGAATGAGCCAGGCTGAAAACCCGTTCATCCCCGTGTAGAGGCCGTAGCCCCAGGCCCACCAGCTCCCGCCGCTTGCGATCAGAAGCATCGTGCCCAGGAGCAGGGTAAACTCGACGAACAGGCTGAAACGTCCTCGCCACGGCCGGTAAAGCCAGCCGATCTGCGCGAGGATGGGGTGGCCGCTGTCGAGCACCGCACGGTGCATCGCGAAATTCGCGATGCCCATCAGGAAGACCATCACCAAAGCCATCTGGCGGAGTGTAACCAGATGGCCGCGCCGCGCCAGCACGGCTGGACGGGCCCATGCGGCAATTCGTCGCGCGGGTTTAGGCGAGCAGGTGCTCTTCGGAGATCTTCTTCTTCCACACCAGCGGGGCAAGCTTGTGGACGTTCTGCCCGGCAGAATCGACCGCGACCGTTACCGGCATGTCGACCACATCGAATTCGTAGATCGCTTCCATCCCAAGATCGGCGAAGCCGACCACCTTGGCGCCCTTTATCGCGCGGGCCACCAGATAGGCGGCGCCGCCGACCGCCATCAGGTAGGCGCTCTGGTGCCTCGCGATGGATTCGGTTGCCGCCGGGCCGCGCTCGGCCTTGCCAACGCAGGCGAGCAAGCCCTGATCCAGCATCATGTCCATGAAGCTGTCCATGCGGGTCGCTGTGGTCGGGCCGGCTGGGCCGACGACCTCATCGCGCACCGGATCGACCGGACCGACATAATAGATCACCCGACCCCTGAAATCGACCGGGAGCGGCTCGCCCTTGGCGAGCATGTCCTGGATGCGCTTGTGCGCGGCATCGCGCCCGGTCAGCATCTTGCCGTTGAGCAGGATGCGGTCGCCCTGCTTCCAGCTCTTGACCTCCTCGGCCGTCAGCGTGTCGAGGTTGACCCGCCTGGCCGCCGAATCCGGCGCCCACTGGACCTTGGGCCACTCGTCCAGCTTCGGCGCCTCGAGGAACTTCGGGCCGGACCCGTCCAGCGTGAAATGCGCATGGCGGGTGGCCGCGCAGTTCGGAATCATCGCAACCGGCTTGGAGGCCGCATGACACGGCGCGTCGAGGATCTTCACGTCGAGGATGGTCGAAAGCCCCCCCAGACCCTGTGCCCCGATACCGAGCGCATTGACC
>DASTGC010000292.1:0-17321 GCA_035719485.1 Novosphingobium sp. | reverse complement strand
TAGTAGTCCGGCTCGCAGGTGGCGAGTTCGCGGGACCAGTCCAGCGCGAAGCCGAGGCGCTTCAGCTGGGCCTTCATGTTGGCGATGTTGTCGCGCGTCCAGCCGCCGGGGTGGACGCCCTTTTCCATGGCGGCGTTTTCGGCCGGCATGCCGAAGGCGTCCCAGCCCATCGGGTGGAGTACCTCGAAGCCCTGCATCCGCTTGGCGCGGGCGAGCACGTCGCCCATGGTGTAGTTGCGGACGTGGCCGATGTGGATGCGCCCCGACGGATAGGGGAACATCTCGAGGACGTAGGAGCGCGGCCTGACGCTGTTGTCACAGGCGCGGAAGGTCTGGCGTTCGTCCCAGACGCGCTGCCAGCGCAGGTCTGCCGAAGCGGAATCGAAACGGGTGTCGGAAGAGGGTGCGGTCATGGCCGCTCCTCTAGCCGCTCAGCGACGCTTGTCGAGACTATCAGCCAATCGCCTGGCGGCGCAGGTCGCGCGCCTTGGTCAGGATGATGTCTTCCAGCCGCTGGACCGTGGCTGCCTGAACCGGGGCATCGACCCAGGTGCCATTCTGCGCGACCTGGCGGCTGGCGGCAACGCGCAGGGCATCGGCGCGAAGGTCCTGGTCGAGGATGGTGACCGTGACCTTCATCCGCTCGCCCGGATTGCGGGGATTGGCGTACCAGTCGGTAACGATCACGCCGCCGTTGCTGTCGGTCTGCAGCAGGGGCATGAACGAGAGCGCATCGAGCGAGGCGCGCCACAGGTAAGAGTTGACGCCGATGGTGGTGACTTTCGATGCGGCGAGATCGGCCTTGGGGCGTTCCTTGTGGCCGCAGCCGGACAGGCCCGCGCTCAGCACCATGGCGAGGCCCGCCGTTGCGGCAGCGCGCGCCAGGCGGGAAAGGGTGTGGCCGCAAGTGCGGGCTTCCGAAAGGCTCTTGGCGGTCATTCGCTACAATCCTGTCATCGCGCGGCGGCAGGCCCCTGCCTGCCTGCTCATGCTTGGTCGAGCCTCTATAGCCGCCGGACGGACAGCGGCAAGGGGCGTTGGAACTTGTCGCGCCGGTGCCGCCGGCGCTTTCGAACCGCTACTGAAAACCACTGCGCGAGGCTTGAGGTGGGCGGGCCAGCAGTTAAGCAGACAGCAATTGCGCATGGCCTAGCCATTCATGCTATAGAGCCCGAGTGAGTCCCGCCGGGCTCACGAACGAACGGAATTACGCAGCCGATGGGTTTGAGCCGCACACAGATGGGGGGAGGCAATCCGGCCGTGCTGCTGGCGGGAGCAGTCTGCCTGCTTGCCCTGCCCAGTGCGGTGCTCGCCTTCTCCAGCGATCTCGCCAACGACGAGCAGGCGGGGCTCGAGGGCAAATCCACCCTTGCCACCTTCCTCCCGGCCCGCGTCGATCCGCGCCTTGCCCGCGCCATCACGGTCCCGGGGCTAAGCGGCGGGCAGGCGTTCCATTTCACCCCCGCCGGCAGCGCGACGCGGAGCGACCGGTCTGTCACCGTCGCCGTCCGGGTCGATGGTGTGGGGGCCAACGCCATCCAGGTGCTCGCCCCCTCGCGCGACAACCAGGCCGCCCTCGCCGCTCTGCGCATCGCGCCGACTGCCTACAGCCTCGGCATGTCGCGCGGGCTACAGAGCTTTACCAGCGGCGGCGACCAGCACCGGGTAGAATCCCCCGACCTGTCGACCTTCAGCCTGCGCTCCGGCGGAACGGCGGGAGAGCCGTCGCGGCTCAACGCCCGCATCGCCTTTGACGAGCGCGAAAAGACCGGGCGCGCGCCGCGTACGCTCGATTCGAACGGTGAGCAGACGGTCGATGTCGGCGGTTCCTACCGGCTGATCGGCAACCTTAATGTCACGGCCGGAGTGCGCTATTCGAAAGAGCGTGACCGGATTGGGCCCGTCATCGACGGCCAGAAGGACGGTCAGGCCGTCTACGTGGGAACCCAGTTCCGCTTCTGACGCCGCACGGCAACAGACAAATTCTGACGCCTCCGAGTGGCCCTGAATTCGTATGGGGCCGAAGCTGCTGACTTGCCGGTGTCATATTGCTTACTTAGCCTGACGTGAATTTCCGGTAGCCGGCAATTGGAGGTGCGCTTTGACACGGGTGGCAATTGTAACCGGCGGGACTCGTGGCATTGGCAGGGCAATCTGTCTCGGACTGCAGGCCAGTGGCGTGAAAGTGATCGCTAACTATGCCGGCAACGACGCCGCCGCCCGGGCGTTTACCGCGGAAACCGGTATCCCCGCCTATCGCTGGGACGTGGGTGATCATGCCGCCTGCCTGCATGGCTGCGCTCAGGTGGAGCAGGATCACGGACCCATCGACATCGTCGTGAACAATGCCGGCATTACCCGCGACGGCGTGCTCCACAAGATGACTTTCGAGGACTGGAATGAGGTCATGCGGATCAACCTTGGCGGCTGCTTCAACATGGCCAAGGCGACCTTCCCCGGCATGCGCGAGCGCGGGTGGGGCCGGATCATCAACATCGGCTCGGTCAACGGCCAGGCCGGCCAATATGGCCAGGTCAACTATGCCGCCGCGAAGTCGGGAATTCACGGATTCACCAAGGCCCTGGCGCAGGAGGGCGCGAAGTTCGGCGTGACGGTCAATGCCATCGCTCCGGGCTATGTCGACACGGACATGGTGGCCGCCGTGCCGGCGCCGGTGCTCGAAAAGATCGTCGCCAAGATCCCGGTCGGCCGCCTCGGCCATGCCGAGGAAATCGCCCGTGGGGTCACCTTCCTGACCTCGGAGGATGCCGGTTTCGTCACCGGATCGACCATGTCGATCAACGGCGGACAGCACATGTATTGAGCCGGGCAGCCTTCCCCTGACCTCCCTGTTTCACCCGCCAGTCAAGCATTCCGTCGAGATCGCCGGACACAAGACCTCGATCAGCCTGGAGCCGGTGTTCTGGGAAAGACTGCGGGCTGCTGCCGTGGAGGAAGGCGTGCCGCTCAATGCACTGGTGGCGCGGATCGACGCGGCGCGGCTGGAAGCCGATGTGCCGCCGGGACTGGCCAGTGCGATCAGGGTGTGGCTAGTGGCACGGGGCTGATGCACCCCGCCTGCAGTTCGTCGAGTTGAACTAGACAGGTTCAGCAATACAGACGGTGAAGGCGAGGCCTACAGCTGGCCGCCTGCCCAGACTCTTCCCCCGCCTCCGGGAGGGGAGGAGGTTGATCCAGGGCCTGTGCACTCAATAGGTCGCCGGCGGGTCGCTGGCCGGGAAGCTTTCGTCGCTGGCCTCGTCGGCCTTGTCCCAGTGCGGCGGGTCGCTCTTCATGCCTTCCGGGCCGGCATGGCGGACCTTGGCGAAGTTATCGCCCGCAGTTTCGCCCGTGGCGAAGGCTGCATGGCCCATGCCAGTTTCGGACTGGTCCTTCTGCTTCTGGGAATAGCGGTAAAGGCCATAGGCCACGGCACCGGCAAAGGCGAGCTTGAGCAGAGCCATCGGGGGTCTCCTGAAAGGGATGAACATTTCACCCCATCAGGCTCCGCCGCCCCGATCGGTTCCCGCGGCTGCGGCGAACCGGGTCAATCCCCGCCGACGCGCTCCACCTGTGCGCCGATCAGCGCGAGTTTTTCCTCCAGGCGCTCGTAGCCACGATCGAGGTGATAGAGCCGGTGGACCTGGGTCTCCCCCTGGGCGGCAAGGCCCGCGATAACCAGGCTCATCGAGGCGCGCAGGTCGGTCGCCATGACTTCGGCGCCGGTAAGCTGCTTCACTCCATGGACCACGGCGGTGCGCCCCTTGGTCTCGATATGCGCGCCCATGCGGTTGAGTTCGGGCACGTGCATGTAGCGGTTCTCAAAGATTGTCTCGGTCAACACCGACGAGCCTTCGGCCAGGCAGAGCATGGCCATGAGCTGGGCCTGCATGTCGGTCGCAAACCCGGGATAGGGCGCGGTCGACAGGGTGACGGCGCGCAGGGGCCCGTCGGCGGCAACGTGGAGCCCGTCCTCGCGCGGCTCGACGGTGACGCCGGCATCGCGCAGCGCCTGGACCGTGGCTTCCATCTCCTCGATCACGGCGTGCTTGAGCGTGACCTCGCCTCCGGTGATTGCCGCGGCGCAGGCATAGGAACCGGCCTCGATCCGGTCGGACATCACCCGATAGGTCGCGCCGTGAAGCCGGGGGACGCCATGGATCGTAAGATCGGACGTGCCGATGCCCTCGATCTCGGCGCCCATCGCCGTGAGCAGCCGGCAGAGGTCGACGATCTCCGGCTCACGGGCGGCGTTATGAAGCGTTGACTTGCCCGTGCACAGGACTGCGGCCATCAGCGCGTTCTCGGTTGCGCCGACCGAGACCACCGGGAAGGAATAGCGCCCGCCCGGCAGGCCGCCATCGGGCGCGATCGCACGGACGTAGCCGGAAGCGAGTTCGATGCGGGCGCCGAAGGCTTCGAGCGCCTTCAAGTGAAGGTCGATCGGGCGGTTGCCGATCGCGCAGCCGCCGGGGAGCGACACGGTTGCCTCGCCCATCCGCGCCAGCATGGGCCCGAGCACGAGGATCGAGGCGCGCATCTTGCGGACCAGTTCATAGGGCGCGACCGAGGAGGTGATCCGGGTGGCCGCCAGCGTCATCACCCGGCCGAAATCCTCAGGTCGTGAGCCGGCGATCGTGGTGGTGATGCCGAACTGGTTGAGCAGGTGCTGGAAGCCGTCGATATCGGCCAGGCGCGGGAGGTTGCGCAAGGTCAGCGGCTCGTCGGTAAGGAGCGCGCAGGGCAACAGGGTGAGAGCCGAGTTCTTGGCGCCAGAGATCGGCAGGGTGCCGGAGAGGCGCTTGCCCCCCTCGATGATGATCTTGTCCATCGCGCACGTTTAGGATCCGGCGGGAGGGGGCGCAATGGCCCGGCCCAGCAAGCTGTGAATCGCGATTGCACGGCCAAATCCCATCTGCTCTATGGAACGCGGGCCCGCCGAGGCTGTTCACGATATTCGTCTGAAACCTGTTCGGGATACTGGATGACCATGGCGCGCAAGCCGATCCGCAAGGCCGTTTTCCCCGTTGCCGGGCTGGGCACCCGGTTTCTCCCGGCCACCAAGGCAATTCCGAAGGAAATGCTGCCGATCATCGACCGGCCGCTGATCCAGTATGCGGTGGACGAGGCGCGCGAGGCCGGGATCGAACAGCTGATCTTCGTGACCGGCCGCGGCAAGACCGCGATCGTCGAGCATTTCGACATGGCCTTCGAGCTCGAGACGACCATGGCCGGGCGAGACAAGTCACTCGCCGTCCTGGAGCCGACGCGGATCCAGCCCGGCAACCTCGTCACCGTGCGCCAGCAGGTGCCCCTAGGGCTGGGCCATGCGATCTGGTGCGCCCGCGCAATCGTCGGCGACGAACCCTTCGCGATCTTCCTGCCGGACGAGCTGATGATCGGCGAGCCCGGCTGCATGAAGCAGATGGTCGAGGCTTATGAAGCCGTGGGCGGGAACCTGATCTCGGTGCTGGAAGTGCCCGAGGAAGAAATCTCCAGCTACGGCGTGATCGCGCCGGGGGCCAAGCCCGAAGGTTTCGGTGGGGCGCTGACCGAGGTGATGGGGCTGGTCGAGAAGCCCAAGCGCGAGGCCGCGCCGTCGAACCTCATCATTTCCGGGCGCTATATCCTCCAGCCGGAGGTCATGCGCACGCTCGAGGGCCAGGAGAAGGGCGCCGGCGGCGAAATCCAGCTGACCGACGCCATGGCGCGGATGATCGGGACCCAGCCGTTCCACGCCGTCACCTTTGCCGGGCGGCGGTTTGACTGCGGGAGCAAGGCCGGTTTCGTCGAGGCAACCTTGGCCCTCGCACTCGAGCGTGAGGACATGGCCGACGACGTGCGCGCGATAATGCGGCGGCTGCTCGGCTAAGAGCGGGGAACCGTCGCCCTCCGCCCGGCGCCCGAGCTTTCACGTGCTGCCGGCCATGCTGAACCCGCAAGGCCAATTCGCGCGTTGGCGCTTCAATGGTGGACGGAACTCCTGAGCCCGGCCCGGCCCGGGCCGGCAAGCAGCTGGCGCGCTCGGCCGGAAAGCTGGTGCAATCTGCGGAATGCCAGGCCGACAGCGCGGACCGGAGGACCGAGCTTGCCGCAGACCGGACGGTCCTGGCCGCTGAGCGGACTTACGCCGCATGGGTCCGCACCGGGCTCTCGGCCCTCGCTTCCGGGGTGGGCGCGGGCGCCCTGCTCGACAGGATTCTGCCCGCGCTGGCGGGGAAGCTGACCGGCACGCTGCTGATCGCCTTCAGCGCCTTCTGCTTCGGCGCGGCCGTGTGGCGGCAGATGATCCGCGTGGCGCCGCCGCGCCCCGACGCCCGGCGCATTCCCCCTGCCGTACTGATCGCGGTGAACGGCTTTCTCGCCGCGGTCAGCCTCGGCGCACTAGTAGCGATCTGGGCGTCATGACCACCGCGCAGTGGCTCTCGATCCTCACCCTCACGGGGATGATGGCGCTCTTCCTGTGGGACCGCTTCCGCTATGATGTCAGCGCGGTGATGTCCCTGCTGGCGGCTGTGGCGCTCGGCGTAGTCAAGCCCAGGGACGCGTTCTCCGGCTTTTCCGACGATATCGTAGTGATTGTGGGCTCGGCCCTCGTGATTTCGGCGGCGGTTCAGCGCTCGGGCAAGATCGAGGTGATGCTCGGATGGCTCGCCGGCCGGGTGCGCACCATCCGGGGCGAGCTGACCCTGCTGACCGGGGCGGTGGGCTTCTCCTCGGCGCTCGTGAAGAACGTCGGCGCCCTCTCCATGTTGATGCCCGCTGCCATGCAGATGGCGCGCAGGCGCGGCGCCAGCCCTTCGGTCTTCCTGATGCCGATGAGCTTTGCCTCATTGATGGGCGGCCTGATGACCCTTGTCGGCACTTCGCCCAACATCATTGTCAGCCGGGTGCGACTGGACATGACGGGAAAGCCCTTCGGCATGTTCGATTACCTGCCGACCGGGCTCGGCCTGCTGCTGGTCGGCCTGGTCTTCCTGCGTTTCGCCGGGCCGCTCATCCCGGCAACCCGCGTTGCCGCACCGCAGGTTAGCGAGGCGGTCGACGTCGGCGCCTACACCACCCAGGCGCTGGTGCCCGCCGGATCGCCCGCCGTCAACGAGACCGTGCGCGGCTTTGCCAGGCGGCATGGCGGCGAGATGGAGATCATCGGCCTGATCCGCGACGGCGCGCGGGGTGCGGTCCACCCATTCGCCCGGCTGCGCGAGGGCGACGTGCTGATCCTCGAGGGCGAGCCCGACGTACTGCAACAGGCGATCGGGCGCGACCGGCTGGCGCTGGAAGGCAGGGACCGCCGCGTGCCCGAGGGCAGCGAGCGCGACGAGATCGAAGTGGTCGAAGCCGTGGTGACGCGCGGGTCCTCGCTCGTCGGCAAGGCGGCTGGCCGCTACTTCCTGCACGAGCGCTACGGGATCAACCTCATTGCCATTTCCCGCGCGGGCGAGCGGCTCGACCGCAAGCTGGCGGAGATCGTCCTGCGCGCAGGCGACGTCGTCGTGCTGCAGGGGCCAAGCGGGCTCCTCCCGCAGCGGCTCAGGGACCTCGGCGCCCTGCCGCTCGCGGAGCGGCCGATCCGCTTCGGCCAGCGCACGCGCGGGTGGCTGCCGCTGGTGATCCTCGGGGCGGCCATGGCGGCAACAGCAACCGGGACCGTGCCGGTGGCGATCGCCTTCTTCGCGGCGGCGGGCGCAGTGGTCATCGCCGGGACGCTGCCGGTGCGCGCGGCCTACGAGGCGGTCGACTGGTCGATTCTGGTCATGCTCGGCGCGCTGATCCCGGTGAGCGACAGCCTGCGCACGAGCGGGGCCTCGCAGGTGCTGGCCGGCCAGCTGGCGGCGCTCGGCGCCCTGCTGCCGCCGTGGGCCGCGGTGGGCCTGATCCTGGTGGCGGCGATGGCGGTGACGCCGTTCCTCAATAATGCGGCCACGGTGCTGGTAGTAGCGCCGATCTCCGCCGTCTTCGCCCACGATCTGGGCTACAAGCCCGAAGCCTTCCTGATCGCCACGGCAGTAGGCGCCGGGAGCGACTTCCTCACGCCGATCGGCCATCAGTGCAACACCCTGGTGTTCGGCCCCGGCGGCTATAAGTTTTCCGACTACGCCCGCCTCGGCGCGCCGCTGTCCCTGCTGGTGGTGCTGGTTGGCACTCCGCTGATCCTGCTGGTGTGGCCGGTGCGGTAGGCTGCCCCGGGGGCAACCCTGTCCCCGGTCATTTTGGCCACGCACACGCAAAATGGCGGTTGATGCTCCACAAACCGCTGTCGGCGAGACGCAGCGAAAAGTCGGGAGCCTCTAATTTTTATTGCTCAGAAGGATCGTCACCAAAAGAAAAGGGCGGCCCGAAACCGCCCCCTTCCGATGCACCCTCTGTGCGTCTGTCCGGCTGCATCTGCGCACAGTCCGGTTACGGGCGGCCCGTGGGCTCCCCCCTCAACTCATTCGTCGCCGGCGCCCATTGCCAGCGCGGTGCCTTCCGGAGCACGCTGGAGGCCCTGCAGGTAGGGCATCGGATTAACCGCCTCGCCGGCAACGCGCACCTCATAATGGAGGTGCGGGCCGGTGGAGCGGCCGGTGGTGCCGACATAGCCGATAATGTCGCCCTTGTGGACCATCTGCCCCGCGGCGACATTCAGCCGCGACATGTGGCCGTAGCGGGTCTCGATCTCACCGCCGTGTTCGATGGCGACATAGAGGCCATAGCCCGAGAACCAGTCCGCGCGCTCAACCATGCCATCGGCGGCGGCGTGGATCGGGGTCCCCATCGGGGCGGCAAGATCGACCCCCTTGTGCTGGCGGCGACCACCGAGAACGGGATGCCAACGCATGCCGAATTCGCTGGTGAGCTTCACGCCATCGACCGGAACGAGCGAAGGAATAGAGACCTTTTGCGGGGCGAAACCGGGAATGGCATTCCCCATCGAAGAAGCGGGCCGGGCGATCGAAACGAGGTTCTGGCGGGCCGCCGGATTGTCCATCGATTTCCACGAGGAAAACAGTTGGCGGAATTCCTCATCGCCCGACTGCTGCTTGGCAGCCTGGGCAGCGCGCAGTGGCGCGAGAATGTCAGCATTGGCGCTGGCATTGGCAAAGGCGGGGTTGGCGGTGACAAGGGAAGCGAGCCCGGCGGCAATGCCAGCCATGACCCGGAACTTCGACACAAGCGTAAAAACGACCACTCAGCAGTACCTTGTCTTGCGGCCTGCCTGCACAGGGCAGGTAGGCCGTGCGACCCCTGTCTTATCCGGCGCGAAAGGACCTGGTCGGCCCCTTGGTACCGGTCGATTCTGAGATGGTCGGAACCCCCCGCCGTCTCGGTGGTTGGTGGCTAGACGGCCCGTCTGGGCGTGGCAACCTCACCATAGAGATCGCGCGACAAACCGGCTGCAAGCCGCGCCGAGTCGTTGAACGGCGGCTTAATGGAGCCGCGGAAGTGGCGGGCAACCAAGCTTTTCCACAAAGTTGGCGCATTGATCTGGCGCAATTGGGCGCAAGATTCGAAATGGCTTGCGCCTACCCGGACGTGGCGGATTTCGTCGTCAAGGATTCGTTCGAGGATAGCCGTGCCTCGCCGGTCACCGGCGGCGCGCACCCGCTCGATCGTAGCCGGCGTAACGTCCAGCCCGCGCGCTTCGAGCACCATAGGCACGACGGCCAGTCGGGCGGCGACATCGTGGCGGGTGGCATGCGCCGATTCCCACAATCCGTCGTGCGCCGGCAGCGCGCCATAGCTGCTGCCCATGGCTGCAAGGTGGCGCCCGATCACCGCGAAGTGCATCGCTTCGTCTGCCGCTACGACAAGGAAGTCAGAGACGAATTGTTCGCCCATTTCGCCGCCGAACCGTCCGACGATGTCGAGCGCGAGGTCGATCGCGACAAATTCGATGTGAGCGAGGGCGTGCCACAAGGCCACGCGGCCGCGCTCTGAATTGCCGCGGCCGCGCTTGGGCATGCGGTTGGGCGGCAGCAGTTCAGGCGCGGCGGGCCGGGCCGGGCGTTCCGGCATGGCCACATCGAAGACAAAGGCCAGCCGGCCCAGCCGCCACTCGCGGGCAACCCTGCGCGCGGCCATCGCCTTGGCGCGGGGATCCGCAACCAGCAGGGCGGCGCGAATCGCGCCTGCGACGGATGGCAGGTGCTCGGTCAAAGCGCTTTTGCAGCCTCCAGCACCTCGGCGGCGTGGCCCTTGACCTTCACCTTGTCCCACACCCGGGCAACCTTGCCCGCGGCATCGACCAGGATCGTGGCGCGGACCATGCCCATGTAGGTGCGTCCGTAGTTAACCTTTTCGGTCCAGATTCCGAGCGCGTCGGACAGGCCGCCCTCCGCCGCATCGGTCGCGAGCGGAACGACAAGGCCGTGCTTGGCGGCGAACTTGCGGTGACGTTCGGCGCTGTCCTTGGAGATGCCGAGGAGCGCCGTGCCGGCCCGTTCGAACTCGCCCGCAAGCGCTGTGAAGTCGAGGTTTTCCGTGGTGCAGCCGGGCGTATCGTCCTTGGGGTAGAAGAACAGGACGAGCTTGCGGCCGGCATAGTCGGCCGGGCGCACGCTGGTGCCGTCGGAAAGGGTCAGCGCAATATCAGGCAGGCTTGCGCCGGGAACAGGTGCAGTCATGTCAATCCAACTCCAGGGTTTCGCCGAAGACCTCGGCCCAGGCGCGGGCGACGATCGCCCGCCCTTCCGCAAATCCGGCAGTCACACTTTTCCAATTGGCATATCCGGTGGCTGCCGCAAGAGCCGCGCGCGGCCCGGCGGGGGGTTCCTCCCCATCGGCAGCCAGCAGGCGAGCGGCCACCAGCAGACGGGTGAGCCGGTCGTGCGCCCGCCGCAGATCGGTCGGGAGCAGGCCGGCGGCGGCCAGCCGGTCGATCGCCGCGCCAAGGTCCGGGGTCAGCCCCTGTCCCGTCGCCAGCTGGCGCAAATGGACGAGGAATTCGAGATCGACGAGACCGCCGCGCAGGAGCTTTGCATCAAGCGCGCCCCTGCCGGGCTTATGCTCGGCAATGCGCGCACGCATGTCCAGCACCTCGTTCCGGAGCTTGACCGGATCCCGCGGTGCAGACAGCACTTCAGCGATGATGCCCGCAAGTTCGGCCCGGGCCGGCTCCGGGCCAAACAAGGGCCGCGCCCGGCACAGGGCCATGTGCTCCCAGGTCCAGGCGTGCTCGCGCTGATAGCGGGCGAACGAATCGAGGCTGACCGCGAGCGGCCCCTGGGTGCCCGAGGGCCGCAGGCGGGTATCGACCTCGTAGAGCGCGCCTTCCGCAGTGGGGACCGACAGCGCCGCGGTTACCCGCTGGGCAAGTCGGTTGAAATAAAGCGTCGCGCCGAGCGGGCGAGGCCCGTCGGATTCGGTCTCGTGCGCGCCGGTGAACAGGTAAACCAGGTCGAGGTCGGAGGCATGAGTCAGCGCACCGCCGCCCAGGCGGCCCAGCCCGAGGATGACCAGATCCCCGCCTGGCACCCGGCCATGAGCCCTGGCAAACTCGCGCGCGGTGGCCTCGGCCAACACACGCAGGGCGGCTTCGGCCACGCGCGAGTTGCCGGCGGCTATCGCCAGCGGATCGGACGCACCTTCGATCAGCTGGACGCCAAGGGCAAAACGACGCTCCGATACCTTGCGCCGCACCCGGTCGAGCAGGAGCTGGTAATCGTCGTCGGCCTCGCCATCGGCGAGTTCGGCAGCGAGTGTTATGGTGTCCGGCGGGAGGTCGAAGGCGGTGGCATCGATCAGCGGATCGAGCAGGTCGGCCCTGCGGGCAAGGGCATCGGCGAGCGGGGGGGCGAGGCCAAGAACCTTCGCCAGCAGCTCGAGCAGGGCAGGGCGATTTTCGAGCAGGTGGAAGAGGTTGAGTGCACTGGGCAGGCGCATCAGCAGCTCCTCCCAGCGGTTGAATGCCCGGGTTGGCTCGGGCGAGCGGGCTAGCGCGGCAAGCAACGCCGGCTGGATTGAATCGAGCGCCAGGCGGGCGGCATCGGAACGCAGGGCGCGGACCGAACCGGCGCGCCAGCCGTCGATCCGCTCCGCCAGCTGCTGTGGCTCGGCAAAACCCAGTTGTCCAAGCTGCGCGGCGAGCGGGCGGGGCTGGCCCTGGTCGGGGACGGCAACGGCCGTTCCCCCCACTTCGCCATTGGCGGCAATCAGGCCGTCGTAACGGGTTGCAACGGCGTCGGTGATCGCCTCCAGTTCCGCGACCAGCTCCGCCCCGTCGGCAAGGCCATCGAGCCGCGCCACGCTGTCGAGCGCCGCCGGATCGGCGGGGAGGGCATGGGTCTGCTGGTCGAGCACCATCTGCAGGCGGTGCTCCAGAACGCGCAGCCGATCATAGCTCTCTCCCAGGAGCTGCGCATCGGCGGCATCGATGATTCCCGCGGCCGCCAGTGCGTCGAGTGCAGCGCGGGTGCCGCGCTGGCGCAGGGCGGGGTTCCGCCCGCCATAAATCAACTGGTGGGTCTGGGCATAGAATTCCACCTCGCGGATGCCGCCCCGGCCCGACTTGAGGTTGAATCCCGGACCCGGCCGGGCGGGGCCCTCCTTCGCCTGGCGGATCCGCGCGGTAAGGCGGCCGATCTCGGCAATCGCCCCAAAATCGAGGCTCTTGCGCCAGACGAAGGGCCGGATGGCGGCAAGGAACTGCTCGCCCGCCGCTACGTCACCAGAACAGGCGCGGGCGCGGATGAAGGCGGCGCGCTCCCATGCCAGCGCCGAGCTTTCGTAATGAGTGAGGGCAGCGTCGATCGAGAGCGCCGGGGGAGAGACTTCCGAGGCGGGGCGCAGGCGCAGGTCGACGCGAAAGACATAGCCTTCCTCGTCGACGTGCGAGAGCAATTGGACCACACGGCGGGCCACCCGTGCGGCCGCTTCGCCAGGGTCGTCACGCTCACGCCGGGGAAGCCTAATGGGGTCGAACAGCAGGATCGGGTCGATGTCGGACGAATAGTTGAGCTCCTGCGCCCCATGCTTGCCGAGCGCCAGAGCCAGGAATCCGGCGCTACCCGGGCTGATCGGCGCTCCCGGCACGCGCTCGGCCACCGCCTCGGCAATAGCGACATCCAGCGCCCGGTCGGCAAAGGCGGAAAGCTCGGCCATGACCCGGGCGAGTGGGAACGCTCCGGCGAGATCGCCCACGGCAAGGGCAAGGGCCAGCCCCCGGCGCTCACGGCGCAGGGCGGCGCCAACCGAAGGCGCATCCGCTCCGGCGGCGCGGGCATGGGCTAGCGCTGCCTCCCCTTTCCCCGCAGCGAGCAAGGCAGCCAGCTTCGGCTGGCGGTCGATCAGGCCGGCCAGGAAGGGCGAATGGTCGCGGACGCGGCCAAGCGCGCCGCTCCATTCCGGTGACGGGATTACTGGCACGCCGATCTCCTCACCTGCCGCGATGCCCGGTTGGAGGGGCGGGATCAAGGGCCCGAAGGGCGGCGAGGCTTGTCGCGGCGCAGGACTGGTGGCAGGGCGGCCCGATGTCCGAAATGCTGACCATGCCCCCCGAATGGCACCCGCAAGATTGGCTGTGGGTAGGCTTTCCTCATGATGCCGAGGAGTGGCCGGGGTTTCTCGGCCGGGCACAGGAGCAGATCGCTGGATTCGCCAGTGCCGTGGCCGAAAGCGGGCAGCCGGTGAAGCTGGTGGTGCGCGATGCGGCCAACCGCGCGAGGGCCGAAAGCCTTGTCGGCCGCGGGGTCGAACTTGTCGAGCGGACCTATGGCGACGTGTGGCTGCGCGATACCGGGCCGCTGGTGGTCTGCGGTCGCGACGGCAAGCGCGTCGCCCGCCGGTTCGGCTTCAACGGCTGGGGCGAGAAGTACCTGATGGCAGGCGACCAGACGATCGGCGCGACACTGGCTGCCGATGCCGGACTGGCGATCACCACCGCCGACTGGATCCTCGAAGGCGGCGCGCTGGATAATGACGGAACCGGCCTTGTCGTCACCACCGAACAGTGCCTGCTCAATCCCAACCGCAATCCAGCCCTGTCGCGGGCGGACATCGAACAGCGGCTGGCGCGAGACCTCGGCTTCGGCCGGGTGCTGTGGCTCGGCGAGGGACTGATCAACGATCACACCGACGGGCATGTCGACAACCTCGCCCGGTTCGTGGCGCCCAACACACTAGCCGTTCCCAGCGCCACCGGCCCGGACGATCCAAATGCCGCAATCTATGCCGATGCCCGTGCGCGTGCCGAGGCCTTCGGCGTGACGGTGGTCGCGGTCCCCTCGCCTGGCCGGGTGATGAGCGGAGACCGGGTGGAACCGGCAAGCTACATGAATTTCGCGGTGACTTCGAACCTCGTCGTGGTTCCGATCTACGGCACCGTCCACGACGCCGCCGGCGTCGCCGCGATTGCCGAGTTGTTTCCGGACAGGGGGACGATCGGGCTGATGGCCGATGCCGTGCTGATGGGCGGCGGAAGCTTTCACTGCGCCAGCCAGCAAATGCCGGCAGCTCTGACGGCCTTGTAACCACGACCCTTGCTACGCGTCTTAACTGGTCGGTAGGGAATTCAGGCGCATTCTATCAGCGATGGCCCATGCGCTTGCCCTTGCCGCGAATCCGATTCGCGCGATTTCCGCGGACCTGCCACGCGCGATGGTCGTATGCGGCTGCGCCATGGCCCTGATCCTCGCAGAACGCGGGCTGCCCCTTTTCTGATCTCTGCAGTCAGTCTTCTTCCAGCGGGTCGCTGACCGCGGCGTCGTGCCCGGTCCCGCTGGAGAGGAACACCAGCCCCATCAGGGCAGCGGTCAGCAACATCATTCCGCCGATGCCAAGCGCGGCGGCGATGAACAGGTTGATCGAGACGAACCCGTTTTGCCAATAAAGCACAGCCAACGTGGCGATTACCACGGCCAGCGTGATCCACGCCATGAAGCCCATGATCCGCTTGTAGCGACCCCAGGCATGGGCAGCCTTGGCAGGATCGTCGAGGGGCGAAGGGTGGATGACCATTCCCGCGAGATGGCGCTTGCCGCGCCATGGTGCAAGCGGCGGAAATGACAGGGTGCGCCGCCGGGCGCTGCGCGCGTGCAGGCTGGCGCAAGCGCGCGGTTTGTGTCATCATGTCCACAGGACAGGAAGCCGATTTCCGCGTGGGAGAGGTGAACATGTCAATTGCCCGCATCCTTGCCGGCCGCTCCGCGGACAGCGTCATTTCCGTTCACGCTGGCCATCCCGTGCGCGAGGCCATCGCCCTTCTTGCCAAACACCGTATCGGCGCGCTCCCGGTTATTGACGGCCCGCGCTGCATCGGCGTATTTTCCGAGCGCGACGTGATCTATTGCCTCGCCCGCGAAGGCGCCGCTGCGCTGGACAAGCCGGTCAGCGAACTGATGACTGGTTCGCCCGTCACCGTCTCGCCAGATACCGACGTGATCGAGGCGCTCACCCTGGTCACCCGCCGCCGTGTACGCCACCTGCCGGTTATCGACGGCCAGGCCTTCGTCGGCTTCGTCTCGATCGGCGACCTGGTGAAGTTCCGCATCGAGGAGGTGGAAAAGGAGGCCCAGGCCATGCTGAGCTACATCCAGATGGCCTGAGCGCCGCCGGTCACCCCCGCCGCTTGCCGCGACCCGCGCGGCACCCTACATTCACCATCATGGACGAACCCACGATCAGCCTCAGCCCTGCCGCCGCCCGGCGCGTGGCCGCAATCGCCGACAAGCAGGGCAAACCTGCCATCCTGCGGCTCAGCGTTGAAGGCGGCGGCTGCTCCGGCTTCCAGTACCGTTTCGGACTGGCCGACGGTCCGAATGCCGAGGATTCGATTGCGCGAACCGATGGCGTCAGCTTGGTGGTTGATCCCATGAGCCTCGATCTCGTGGCCGGTTGCGTGGTGGACTATGTGGAATCGCTCGGCGGGTCGGCCTTCCGGGTGGAAAACCCCAATGCGGCCGCCTCCTGCGGCTGCGGCTCCAGCTTTGCCGTCTGATGGCCTCCCATCCCGGCGGCCACCACCGCGCGAACACGATCCGGCTGGCCTCGTTCAACATCAACGGGATCAAGGCGCGCCTGCCGCGGCTGCTCGAATGGCTTGAGGAAACCCGGCCTTCCGTCGCCTGCCTGCAGGAAATCAAGACCCAGGACGAAGGCTTCCCAGCGGCCGAGTTCGAGAAGATCGGCTATGGCGCCGTCTGGCACGGTCAGAAGGGTTTCAACGGCGTCGCCATGCTGGCCGACGGGACCCAGCCGGTCGAAATCCAGCGCGGCCTCGCGGGCGATCCGGACGATGTCCATTCCCGCTACCTCGAGGCTGACGTATTCGGGCTGCGCATCGCCGGCATCTACCTGCCCAACGGCAATCCCGTCCCCGGCCCCAAGTTCGACTACAAGCTGAGCTGGATGAAGCGGCTGCGCAGTCGCATGGCTCAGATCGCCGCCGAGGAAGTTCCTGCCGCGGTGCTCGGGGATTTCAACGTCATCCCGGAAGACAAGGACGTCTGGTCGCCGCGCGCGATGGAGAGCGACGCGCTGATGCAACCTGAAAGCCGCGATGCCTATGCCCGGCTCCTCGCCGATGGGTGGACGGACGCACTCGACACGCTCAATCCGAGGGGCGGTGTGTGGACTTTCTGGGACTATCAGGCGGGCGCCTGGCAGAGGGATCACGGGTTCCGCATCGACCATGCCCTGCTCAGCCCCGAACTGGCCGACCGCCTGATCGCCGCCGGGGTCGACAAGGACCACCGTGGGCGGGAAAAGGCCAGCGACCATGCGCCGATGTGGGTCGAGGTGCGGGGGTAGTCTCCGCCCAGACCGCTACAGGCCTACATCATTGTCGGCGTGGAGGCGTTCTATTGCCACACAAAAACGCCCGCCTTCCCGGGGTTGGGCAAGGCGGGCGTAAATTTGCCCCCGAAACGGGTGCGCCGATCATGCTATCAGCGGTAGAACACGTGATTGTCCACGCGGGCGACCCGCGTCAGGCGCCAGTTCGGCGAGACGCTGGTGGCGTGGAAGAACAGGGCGCCTTCGGCAGCACTCGGGTAGGCATTGGCGTCGGCGATGCGGGCGACGGCCACGGCGTTCTGCCACATGCGTGAATTGTGATCGATCGCCGGCATCTGGCCGCCGCGGATGAAGGAGAACTGCGAACGCTGGAAGACCACGCCGCAGTAAGACGAAGGAAAGCGGCCCGACTTCGACCGATTGATTACCACGCGGCCGACAGCAAGCTGGCCTTCGAGGCTCTCGCTCTTGGCTTCGAAGTAGATCGCACCAGCAAGACAATTGAGTTCCGGCGTAATCTCGCTCGATCCCAGCGCGGCAACGCGCGACAGGGCCGGAGCGGCGGGCGCGGTGATCGCGGCAGGCGCATCGTCGGCACTGGTCTG
>DASTGC010000291.1:0-9699 GCA_035719485.1 Novosphingobium sp. | reverse complement strand
TGGCTGGTGATGTCGGCCGCCTTCCCCGAGGCGGGGGTGGGCGGCTCCTCGTGGACCGTGTCTGGCGTGGTGCCGGCATCGTTGACCGGGGCAGCGCTGTTGTCGGCCGTGGAGATCGCTTCCTGCACAGCCTCGTCACCGCTGACCTTGGGAGCCGAGGTGCCGTATTCCGCGGCATAGGCGCGGTACTTGGCCGCCATCCGCTCCATCGGCGTGCCGCCCCAGTCCTTCTCCATGGCGAGGAGCGTATCCCAGGCCTTGCCCTGATCAAACAGGAAGGTCAGCACGTCGCGCGCGATCGGGGCGGCAGCACGGGCGCCGAAGGTGCCGTGCTCGACCACGACCGACAGGGCATAGCGCGGGGCATCGGTGGGGGCATAGCCGATGAACAGCGAGTGGTCCCGGCTCTTCCAGTCGCCGACGTGGCCGCGGGCGGTGAGGGCCCGGACCTGGGCCGTGCCGGTCTTCCCGGCCATCTGGATGCCCGGCAGCTGGAGCTTGGAGGCGACTGCGGTACCGCCGCCGTTGACAACGGCGAACATCCCGTCGTGCGGGACCTGCATTTGCTCGGGCGTGAAGGGCAGGGCCGGGCCGAGCGGCTTGGGCTGGCCGAACATCAGCGAGGGGGTGAGGTTCTTCCCCGAGGCGATGCGCGAGACCATGATCGCGAGCTGGAGCGGGGAGACCGAGACATAGCCCTGGCCGATCGAAGCGTTGAGCGAATCCGCGACGGTCCACTCCTGCTTGTAGCGGCGCATCTTCCAGGCGGCGTCGGGGATCGTGCCGTAGCGCTGGTTGGTGCCGGGCAGGTCGAACTCCTGGCCGAGCCCAAGCAGCCGCGCGACGGGCGCGATCGCATCGTAGCCGACGCGGTGCGCCATCGACCAGAAATAGGTGTTGCACGAGTGCTCGATCGCCGAGCGCATGTCGACCACGCCGTGGACCGCGTCGCAGCGAAAGAACCGGCTGCCGAGGCGATAGCCGCCGGGGCAGACGACCTTCTCGGCCGGATCGACCCCGTGCTGTTGAAGCGCGAGGGTGGCCATCGGCTTCATCGTCGAGCCCGGCGGATAGAGCCCGCGCATGGCCTTGTTGAGCAGCGGGATGTGATCGTCCTCGTTGAGCATCTTCCACTGCAGGCGCCCGATCCCGCCGACGAAGGAGTTGGGATCGAAGGCGGGCATGGAGACAAGGGCGAGGATGCCGCCGGTGAGGCAATCAACGACGACCACGGCGGCGGATTCGAGGCCGCAGCGGCGTGCGGCATAGTCCTGCAGTGCACCGTCGATGGTCAGCTTGATGGGGTTGCCGGGAACGTCCTCGCGCATCGAGAGGTCGCGCACGACGCGGCCGGTCGCGGTGACCTCGGTGCGCCGGGCGCCGGGAACGCCGCGCAGGGTTGTCTCGAATGCCTTTTCGAGGCCGTCCTTGCCAACCTTGTAGCCGGGGGTGATGAGCAGCGGATTGCGGTCCTTCTCGTAGTCTTCCGCTGAGGCCGGGCCGACGTAGCCGATCAAATGGGCAACGGCAGGGCCGGTGGGATAGAACCGCGAGAAGCCGCGCTGGGGGATGACACCGGGCAGCTCGGGCTGGCGCAGGGAGACTGCGGCGAACTTTTCCATATCCAGCTTGGTCGCAACTTCTACAGGCTGGAAGCCATGGCTGCGCTTGATCTTGTCGGACAGGTCCTGGAGCTGGACCGGGGTGAGGCTGAGCAGCTGGCCCAGTTCCGCCACGGTCTTGTCGGCATCGACGAGGCGTTCGGGTACGAGGTCGACGCGGAAGTCGGTCTGGTTGGTGGCCATGGGTAGGCCGTGGCGATCAAGGATCCAGCCGCGGCGGGGCGGGATGAGCGAGAGGTTGACCCGATTGCTCTCGGACAGGGTCCGGAACTTCTCGCCTTCTACCAGGGCGATCCAGCCCAGGCGCACCGCAAGCAGTGTGCCGATTCCGCCCTGTATTGCGCCGATTACCAGGCTGCGCCGGTCGAAGCTGTTGGCCAGCGTGCCCGAGCTGATGTGCTGACTGACAGTTTGCCGCGCACGGTCGCGCCGGAGGAAGGAAAACACGCGCTAGCCCACTATGCGGAAGCGCCAGAGGCGCGTCCGGTCGCACAGGGCGATGAACCGCTCGGCCAGCGGGAAAACGAGCACCGAGACCACCAGCTGTGGGGCGAGGACGATGACTGTCCCGGACGCACGGGCGATCGTCGCGGCAAGGACGAGATAGGCCACGATGACTGCGCCGGCAACCAGCCAGTCGACCAGGTAGGAGCGCCAGGGAAAGCGCTGCTCCAGCAGATCGAAGGCGATCATCGCGATCGACCACAGCAGCATGGCCGAACCAAAGGGCTGGCCGGAGTAGAGATCGTCAACCAGCCCGAGGGGGAGGCCGGCCCAGACCGGCAGCAGGCCGGGGCGAAGCTGGCGCCAGGCGAGCAGGAACAGGAAACCGACAGGCGGCATGACCGGTGCGGAGGCGATCAGGGGCAGTGTTTGCAAAATCGAGCCGAAAGCCACGACCAGCCACGGTACCGCCCGGGCGAGCAGGGGCGAAGGCGCGCGGTTGAGGCGCCCGGCATTCACCGCTTCAGCTTCGCCGGCCCAGGGCATTACCCAGCCGCCTCCAGGGCCTTGGCTTTCTTCCTTTTCTTTGGCGGCATGGTTGGCTGTTCGGGAACAGGAACCAGCGCCTCGGGCATTTTTGCAGCCACAGCATATGCGGGGTAGACGGCGACGTAGGCGCTCTGCGTCGGATCGCTGAGCACGCGGGCGACGGCGCCGTCGCGGGTGAGCGAAACCACGACCGCGATGGCCATGCCTGGAATGTATATCCCCCCCGAGCCGGAGGTGACGAACACGTCGCCCGGCCTGAGCGGATTGAGCCCCAGATTGATTAGCCGCAGTTGCAGGGTGCCATCACCCCGTCCTTGCGCGAAAGCCGGCACCCCATCTCGCGCACGCATAACCGGAACAAGGCTTTCCGGATCGGTTATCAGCAGCACGCGCGCGGTATGGTCGGCAACTTCCAAGACACGGCCCACCACGCCTTCGGGCGAACGCACCGGCATCCCGGTTACCACGCCACGATCGCGGCCCGCCGACAGCGTCGCATAGCGGCGGGGGCTGGATGCGGTCGAATTAATCAGGCGGGCAAAGGCGACCGGCTGCGCTTCGGCGGCGGAGAGGCCGAGCAGAGCCTTGAGGCGGCGGTTCTCGTCGGCCTGGCTGCGGGCCTCGGCGAGCTGCACGCGCGATACTTCCAGTTCGCGGTTCATCGCTGCAACGCGCGGTCCCCAGGTCAGGTAGCCCCAAAGCCCGGCCAGCGCCGACTGGGTACCCGAGCGCCCCAGCGCGGCCGCCTCGCCCGCCGGGGCGGCCGCATCGGCAGCAATGCCACGAAACGAAGCGAACGCTGCGGGATTCAGCAGTGAGATGACCAGCAGGAGCGCACCGATAACCCCGCCGGCGATCGCCGCCAGGTAGCCGAAGAAGGTCGTATACTGCGCCCGTTTGGAAAAGCCGGTGCGTCGGGCGTTCGGCGGCGCCATGCCCTGCTCCTTACCTCGCCATGCTCAACTCAACGGGTGCGATCCGCCTGCGAAGCTCCCCCTGAGCTTGCCCGTCACGCCCGATCTCTCAACCCCTCCGCCGATTCAGGCGGTCATCAGCACGCCGCGATAGACCGGGTCTTCCATGGCACGGCCGGTGCCGAGCGCCACGCAGGACAGCGGGTCTTCGGCGATGGACACCGGCAGGCCGGTTTCCTCGCGCAGGTAATCATCAAGGCCGCGGATCAGGGCGCCACCACCGGTGAGCACGATGCCCTGGTCGACGATGTCGGCGGCCAGTTCCGGTGCGGTGTTTTCCAGCGCAATGCGCACGCCCTCGACAATGGCGCCGATCGGTTCGGACAGAGCCTCGGCGATATTTGCCTGGGTGATAGTGATTTCCTTGGGCACGCCGTTGACAAGGTCACGACCCTTGATGTGGATGGTTTCGCCTACGCCGTCGGCCGGCACTACCGCGCAACCATAGTCCTTCTTGATCCGCTCCGCCGTGGCCTCGCCGATCAGCAGGTTATGGTGGCGGCGCACGTAGGAGACAATGGCTTCGTCCATCTTGTCTCCGCCAACGCGTACCGAGGTGGTATAGGCAAGGCCCCGCAGCGAGAGCACGGCGACTTCCGTGGTGCCGCCGCCGATGTCGACAACCATCGAGCCGACCGGTTCGGTCACCGGCATGTCGGCGCCGATCGCGGCGGCCATCGGCTCGAGGATCAGGAAGACCTGGCTGGCGCCTGCATTAGAGGCCGCATCGCGGATGGCGCGGCGTTCGACGGAGGTCGAGCCCGAGGGTACGCAGATCACGATTTCCGGATAGCGGAACATCGAGCGCTTGCCGTTCACCTTGCGAATGAAATGTTTGATCATCTCTTCCGCGATTTCGATGTCGGCGATCACGCCATCGCGCAGGGGACGGATCGCCTCGATATTGTCGGGCGTCTTGCCCATCATCATCTTGGCATCGTCGCCAACCGCCTTGACCTTCTTGATCCCGTTGATCGTCTCGATCGCGACGACTGACGGCTCGTTGAGGACGATACCGCGATCCTGCGCATAGACCAGCGTATTGGCGGTGCCGAGGTCGATCGCGAGGTTCTGCGAACCCAGTTTGAAGAATCGGGACATCAGTGAAGACATCTGGGGCTTTTCCGTGGCTTTTCGGTCGTCGTCGCCCGCTGCCGCGGGTGCGGCAAACGGCCCGGCGAGGTTGGGGACGCGGCTCCTTAGCGCAAGGGTGAACGGAAGGCCAAAAATTTGTCGTGAAAGGCGTGGAGAGGATGTCCCCTCGTCTCGAATTACCTGCGGTTCATCGCTAGTCTTGCACGTCCTCTCGGCAAACACGGCACAGCCTGCCCCTATGACCCTCATCCGTCGCCTGCCTGAAACGCTGATCAACCGGATCGCCGCGGGCGAGGTGGTCGAGCGGCCGGCTTCTGCCCTCAAGGAACTGGTCGAGAACGCGATAGATGCCGGCGCGGGGCGGATCGCGGTTCGTCTTGGCAATGGCGGGCTCGACCAGATTGAGGTGACGGACGACGGCTGCGGCATGACGCCCGATGAGATTGCCCTGGCCCTGGAGCGGCATGCCACCTCGAAATTGCCGGACGAGGCGATCGAGCTGGTAAGCACACTCGGCTTCCGCGGCGAAGCGCTGCCCTCGATCGCCAGCGTGGCTCGACTGGCGATTGAAAGCCGGCCGCACGGCGCGGGCGAGGGTTGGCATCGGGTGATTGATCATGGCGCCCTTGTGGCGGAAGGACCTGCCGCGCTGCCCCCCGGAACCCGCATCCGGGTGACCGACCTGTTTGGACGGGTGCCAGCACGGCGCAAGTTCCTGCGGTCGGGTCGCAGCGAGTATGCCGCTTGCCTGGATGTCGTGAAGCGCCTCGCCATGGCGCGTCCGGATGTCGGATTCACGCTGGAACATGACGGGCGGCGGGTCCTGTCAGTGCAGGCGGGCGAGGGCCTCGCCAATCGCGTGGCCCAGTTGGTGGCCCGGGAACTCGCCGATGAAGGGGTTGCCTTCGAGACCGAGCGCGGGTTTGCCCGGCTTCGCGGGGTTGCCGGATTGCCGACGTTCAACCGCGGCGTGGCCGATCACCAGTACCTTTTCGTCAACGGTCGCCCGGTCAAGGACCGGCTGCTGATCGGCGCAGTCCGCGGCGCCTACGCCGACATGCTGGCGCGGGACCGGCATGCCGTCCTGGCACTGTTCCTCGAAGTTCCGCCCGAGGAGGTAGACGTAAACGTCCACCCAGCGAAGACCGAGGTGCGCTTCCGCGATCCCGCGTTCATTCGCGGGTTCATCGTTTCAGGACTGCGGCACGCTTTGGACGGCGCAGCGCAGCGCAGTGCTCAGCCTGCCGCCGGCGCGGCCATGGCCAATTGGCAGCCAGAGCCGATCATGCAGGATGAACAGCGCCAGCCGGCGTCGGGGCTAGGCGCCCTGTTCTCGCGCGAATATGCCCCGCAGAGCCAGCGGGTCGCCGAGGCTGGCCGGTTGTGGCGGGGCTATGAGGTAGCCGTTATGGCGCCGGCTGCCCGGGCGGAGCCGGCAGCCCCCCTGCCTGACGACGAGGCTGATTTCCCGCTTGGCGTTGCCCGCGGCCAGGTGGCCCAGACTTACATCGTGGCTGAAGCCGCCGACGGGCTGGTGATCGTCGACCAGCATGCGGCCCATGAGCGGCTTGTGCTGGAACGGCTGCGGTCAGCAGGCGCCGGTCAGGCGCAGGCC
Source organism: Novosphingobium sp. (assembly GCA_035719485.1). GTDB lineage: Bacteria > Pseudomonadota > Alphaproteobacteria > Sphingomonadales > Sphingomonadaceae > Novosphingobium. Next base: position 3,400 of record DASTGC010000291.1, on the reverse strand, counting down.
GCAGCCCAGGCGCTGCTCATTCCCGAAGTGGTCGAGTTGGAGGAGACGGACTGCGACCGGCTCGAGGCCGCTTCGGCCAGCCTTGCGGAACATGGGCTGTCGCTGGAACGGTTCGGGCCCGATGCCATGCTGGTCCGCACCGTTCCGGCTCCGCTTGCGGGCGGTGATGTCAAGGCGCTTGTCCGCGACGTGGTCGATGACCTTGCCGCCAATGGTGATGCCTTGCTGCTGGGGGAACGCCTCGATCACGTGCTTGCGACCATGGCCTGTCATGGATCCATTCGCGCCGGACGGGCGTTGTCGGTTGCGGAGATGAACGCACTGCTTCGCGAAATGGAGCGCACGCCGCGATCAGGGCAATGCAACCATGGCCGGCCGACCTGGGTGAAGCTTGCCCACGCGGACATCGAGAAACTGTTCGGGAGAAAATGATGCAGACGAGAAGACCGGCCGATGTGATGATCGCATTGACCGTCATGCTTCTCGTTTCATCCTGCGGCAAAGTTCAAAGCTCAGCCGAGAAAGCTGCCGAGGATGCCAGGGCGGTGGCTATGGTGGAGGCGGCCCAGGACGTGAAGTCGCCGCCGCAGCCGATCGAGCCAGATCAGATCACGGCGGCGGATATCGAGAGCAACCGGCTCTATGGCACCGGCTGCACCCTTGTTCCGGTGAATATGCCCGGGGGAAATCCGGTGGTCATTGCCAACGGGCAGCGAGCCTTCGTCAAGCTGGCCGGGAAGTTCGTGACCTTTGCCGCGGATCCGGGCAGCCCGGAAATCGGCCTTGGTGTCAGGGCCCACTATGTCGGCAAGGCGCAGTCGCTGGCCCTCGTCAGGGGCAGCGGCAGGGGCACAGCGCTTGGCCAGGACGGCATGCGCTGGGATGGCCGTGTGGAGATCCGCGATGCCGCAGACCGGGTGATCTGGTCCAGCGCGGGCGACCTGACCTGCGGACAATAGCCTCTAATCCTCGAAGGGGGCCAATGGGTCCCGGACGGCAAAAAACGCGCTCACCTCGTAGGTCATGACCACTTTGCCGTGCTGGTTCATGGTTTCCTGGCGCATGACGGCCATGCCCCTTTCGGGCCGCGAGCGGATGCGGCGCTTCTCCACGAGGGTACTGCGCACGCTGAGGGTGTCTCCGGGATAGACCGGGGCAGTCCAGCGCAGTTTGTCGATCCCGCCGCCGCCGATCGACGCATAGCGGCCGGCCCGATTATCGACCATCATGCGCATGGTCATCGCGAGCGTGTGCATGCCGCTTGCTGCGATCTTGCCGAAAATCGAGGCCGCTGCCGCCTCGTCATCCACGTGAAACGGCTGCGGGTCATAATTGGTCGCAAAACCAATAACTTCCTCTCGTGTCACCTGGTAGCCGCCGCAGGTCTCGACGGTGCCGACCACAAGGTCTTCGAAATGGATTTTGGGAGAATTGGTCATACGTTGAAGCGAAAATGCAGCACGTCGCCATCCTGCACAACGTATTCTTTGCCTTCGGCGCGCAGCTTGCCTGCGTCCTTTGCTCCGGCTTCACCGCCGAGCGTGATGTAATCACCGTAGGCGATCGTTTCTGCGCGGATGAATCCGCGTTCGAAATCGGAGTGGATCGCACCGGCGGCCTGCGGGGCCTTGGCGCCCTTCTCGACCGTCCAGGCGCGCGCTTCCTTGGGGCCAACGGTGAAGAAGGTGATCAGGTGCAGGAGGTCGTAACCCGAGCGGATGACGCGGGCGAGGCCGGTCTCGTGGAGGCCCATTTCCTCAAGGAAGACAAGGCGTTCGTCAGCATCCATGCCGACCAGTTCGGCCTCGATCGCAGCCGAGACGATGACCGCCTGGGCGCCTTCCGCCTTGGCTTTCTCGAACACCCGGGCCGAGAACGCGTTGCCATCCGCCGCGCTTTCTTCCTCGACATTGCAGACGTAGAGTACGGGCTTTGCCGTCAGCAGCTGCGCCTGGGCGAAGACGCGGGCTTCCTCGACGTCCCTGGGCTGAGTCAGGCGGGCGGGCTTGCCGTCGCGCAGCAGGTCGAGCGCCTGGCCGAGGACGGAGGCCATGATCCTGGCCTCCTTGTCGCCGCCGGTGGCCTTTTTCTGCGCCGCGGGGACGCGCTTTTCGAGGCTTTCGAGATCGGCGAGCATCAGCTCGGTCTCGACCGTCTCCGCATCCGAGATCGGATCAACTTTATTATCAACATGTTGAATATCATCGTTCTCGAAGCACCTGAGGACGTGAACGATGGCGTCAACCTCGCGAATATTGCCGAGGAACTGATTGCCAAGCCCTTCTCCCTTGGAGGCCCCGCGTACGAGGCCGGCGATGTCGACAAAGCCTAGCTGGGTCGGAATGATCTTCTGGCTGCCAGCGATTTTCGCCAGCTTTTCAAGTCGTTCATCGGGGACGCCGACATTCCCGACATTGGGCTCGATCGTGCAGAACGGATAGTTCGCGGCCTGGGCGGCCTGCGTTTCGGTGAGGGCATTGAACAGGGTCGACTTGCCGACATTGGGCAGGCCAACGATTCCGCAACGGAAGCCCATTTGTAACTCCGGATCACTGGATTTGGGCGCGCCATAGCCGCGAGGGGGGCATTTGGCCAGTTCCCCTGCCGGATCGTCCGGCGCAGGCTCGTTTTCACCGAATTTTCAGGTCTGGCTGGCAGGGTTCCCGCGGGATTGTTTGAGGGGACGCGCGCGTGCGATCGACTATGTGGCTGGCCGGTGCGGCCGTGGCCTTGGCTCTGGCGGGTTGCAGCCCTGATCCTGACACCCTGCTGGCGCGTGCACGGCAGGAGTTTGCGGCGAACGACTACAAGGCGGCCCAGCTCGACCTTGCAACGGTATTGAAAGCGCGCAGCAATGATGCTGCAGCGCTTGAGCTTCACGCGCGAACCGCCTTGGCGCTGGGCGACGGCGAGACCGCGCGAGCAAGCCTCGAAAAATTGCCTCCGGCGAGCAGGCCGAGGGACCATGCGCTGCTGCTCGGCGAGGCCGCCCTGCTGCGCCGTGACGACAAGGCAGCGGAGCGGGTGGTGGCAGGGGACCAGTCCGCCGAGGCTTGGCGCGTGCGTGGCATGGCCGCGCTGCTGCGCGGCGACGAGGCTGCGGCGGAGAGTGCCTTTGCCAAGGGTGAGACCGTGCAAGGATCACATGCGCGGCTGCTGGCAGACCATGCGCGGCTGAGACTGCATAACGGGGATTCAGCCGGTGCGCAGGACCTGGTGGCCCGGGCCTTGAAGGCGGACGGAACCTCGCTCGATGCGCGGCTGATGGAGGCGCGGCTCGCAGTGGCTCAGGGCGACCTCGGGAGGGCAGTGAGCCTCTATGACGCGGTGGGCAAGTCTTGGCCGGGCAACCTTGCTGCTCTCACCGGCAAGGCGGCGGTGCTGGGCGACCTCGGACGGA
>DASTGC010000290.1:0-28705 GCA_035719485.1 Novosphingobium sp. | reverse complement strand
AGCATCTGCTCGTCGGAAAAGCCGAGGCGCGCGTGCTGGTGGACCGTGCGCAGCTCCTCATGTGCGTGGGCGGCAAAGTCCACCACGGCCACGCGCCCGCCGGGCCGGGTCACCCGCGCGGCTTCGGCCAGCGCCACCTCGGGCTCCTGCGCATAGTGCAGCACCTGATGGAACAGCACGGTATCGAACACCCCTTCCGCAAAGGGCAGGGCGGTGAAATCGCCCTGCAGCAGGTCGACCTTGCTGGCAGGCAGGTGCTGCAGGCGGGCGCGGGCGAGGCGGAGCATTTCCGGGCTCTTGTCGAGCGCGGCAACGCTCTCGGCGCGCGGGGCGAACAGTTCGGCCATGCGGCCCGTTCCGGTGCCGACATCGAGCAGGGTGCCCAGTTGCGGCCCCAGCGCGGCGGCAAGTGCGGCTTCCACGGCCTCGTCGGGCGAATGGAGCGAGCGCAGCGTGTCCCATTCGGCGGCGTGCCGGGCGAACCAGTCCGCCGCCTGCGCCTCCCGCGCGGCGCGGATCGCGGCGAGATGGCGACGGTCCTCCGCGCAGCGGGCGGCGAAGGCCGGGTCGTCGTGCTCGCCGGTCGCCAGCAGGCGGGCGACCGCGGTGCCAAGATGCGGCGCGCCGCTCTCATCGACCGCGATCCGCAGGAACACCCAGGAGCCTTCGCGCCGCCGCTCGGCCAGGCCGGCGTCGCACAGGATCTTGACGTGGCGCGAGACGCGTGGCTGGCTCTGCCCCAGTACCAGGGCGAGCTCGCCCACGGCCAGCTCCATGTCGGCCAGCAGCCGCATGATCCGCAGCCGCGTCAGGTCCGCCAGGGCGCGCAGGGTGGGTTCGAGCTTCATCGCGGGATGCCATATAAAGATTTCTTTATATCAGGGCAAGGGCGCCGGATTAATCTGCGTGCGGGCTTTGCGGGGGCCCGTACCTCGGGTAGAGAGCGGCCCCAGAATCCCGCCCCACATTCTCAGGTCACCGAAAGGCGCATCCCCCATGAAGAAGACGCTCACCTTCGCTCTCGCCGGCGCCGCCTCGCTCCTGCTCGCCGCCTGCGGCAGCTCCGACAGTGCCAGCGAGCAGGCCACGCCCGACAATGTCGAGATGCCGGCCGAGGAAACCATGAGCACGGTCGCCGCCGCGCCGGTGCCCGACAAGGGTGAGAGCGCGACCGAGGCCGCCGATCCTAACGCCGGGGCCAAGGCCAACGATGCCGCCGCTGCTGCCGCTGCCGCTGCCGCCGATTTCAACGCCGCTGGCGAGGGTGGCGAGAAGTCGGGTCAGGAAAAGGCGATCGACCAGGCCGAAAAGAAGATGTGAGGCCATGGGGCGGGCCAAGGCTCGCCCCTTCTCGCCCCGCCCGCCCGTCATGCGTGCTGCCTTCGCCCTCCTGCTGATCGCCAGCCTCGCCGCCTGCGGCAAGCCCGACAATGCGCCGGGCCCGGGCGGTGTCACCGTGGGCGAGGCCCGCGCGCTCGATGAAGCCGCGGAAATGATCGAGAGCGAGAGCCCACCAAGGATCGGGACGGCAACCGTGGCGGCGGAGCCAAGCGAGGTGTCGACCGGTAACCGACCTTAGCCACAACGGCCTTTTGGTTTCATCCGCCTCAGTTCAATCGATCGAAACGCGGCCCCGCCCGGCCTTCACAGTTCCGCGCCGCTTTTTCCCTTCCAGCCGCTGCGTCTTGCCCACGCGGTTCAACCGGCTCTTCGCGCGCTTTTCCGGTAGGCGGTGTGCTTCGCGTAGCAGCTCGGCCAGCCGTTCGCGGGCATCGGCGCGGTTCTGTTCTTGGGTGCGGAACCGCCGCGCTACCAGCAACAACTCGCCCCGCGCGGTCATGCGCGAACCGGCCAGTTGCTTGAGCCGGTGGAACACCGGCGGCGGCAGTCGCAGCGCAAACACGTCGACCCTGAGCTGGACCGCGGTTGCCACCTTGTTGACGTTCTGCCCGCCGGGGCCCGTCGCCGTGACGAAGCTTTCCGTAGCACCCGCCCGTGCCCGCGCGATCGCCTGCTCGGCGCCACTTGCCGCTGGCGCCGGCGTGGTCATCGGCCGTCGTCTTCGGGGTCGGTGAAACCCAGCGCCGCGAAATCAATCGGCAGGGGCGCATGGGCGCGGATCGGCTCCTTGCCCTGGCGATGAACCACCAGCCCTGCGGCATGCAGCATGGTCCGCGCCGCCTTGGGGCCGCCATAGCGTTCGTCCCCCAGCAGGGCATGACCGAAAGCATGGGCCGCATGGACGCGGATCTGGTGGGTGCGACCGGTTTCCGGGCGAAACTCGACGAGGGTAAGCCCATCCCGGCCGGCCAGCTTGCGCCAGTGGGTCACTGCCGGCTTGCCCTTGCGGGCTACGATCATTCGCCAGCCATCGGCCGCGCTGCTGATCTTGGACAGCGAAAGCGCGATAGTCCCCCCTTCTTCGCCCACCTCTCCCCCCACAATGCCGAGATAGCGCTTTTCCACCTCACGTGCCTCGAAGGCGGCGGCAAAGCGCTTCAGGGCCTTGGGGTTGCGCGCCAGCAGCAGGCACCCGGAAGTGTCGCGGTCCAGCCGATGCACTGGAGTTGGCGCGCGGGCAAAGCCCAGCCGCAGTTCGTCCAGCCGGTCGCCCAGGCTGATCCCGCCCGCGCGGGGGCGATCCAACGGCAGGCCGGCGGGCTTGTCGATTACCAGCGCTTCGGCGTCCTCGAACAGGATGGGCAGCGGGCTCATGCCACGGCTGCGGCAATCCGCCGCAGTGCTTCGGTGAGCTGGGCCTCGTCGGCGGCGAAGGAGATGCGAAAACCGTCGCGGCCGCCGAACCCGGAGGCCGCGACAATGGCGACCCCATGCTCGAGCAGGTGGAGGGCCAGTGCGTCATCGTCTCCAAACCGCTCCATCAGCGGAGTAGCGTCGACCATGCAGTAGAACGCGCCATCGGGAACGGGGCTGGAGAGGCCGGGTATCGCGTTCACCGCCGCCACCACCATGTCGCGCCTTGCCCGGAAACGTTCGCGCCAGTCGGCAATGAAATCCTGCGGGCCCTCGAACGCCGCGACCGCAGCCGCCTGCGAGATCGAGCAGGGATTGCCGGAAGAATGGGATTGGAGCTTCTCCATCGCTCCGATCAGCCACTGCGGCCCGGCGGCAACGCCGATGCGGAAACCGGTCATCGCATGGCTCTTGGACACGCCGGATATCGTCAGCACCCGGTCGGCCAGATCGGGGCATTCCGCCGCCAGCGTGGCATGCGCCCCCGTGCCGTAGCGCAGCGGCGCATAGATGTCGTCGCTCATTACCATCACCTGGGGATGCCGGCGCAGCACTTCGCCCAGCGCGCGCAGATCTACGGACGGGTAGGTCGCGCCGGTGGGATTGCCCGGGCTGTTGAGCAGCAGCCAGCGCGTGCGCGGGGTGATCGCCTCTGCCAGTTGGGCGGCGGCGATGCGGAAGCCGCCCGCGGCGCTGGTCTCCAGCGGCACGACCGTACCTCCGGCGAAGCGCACGATTTCAGGATAGGAAACCCACCACGGCGCGGGAATCAGCACCTCGTCGCCGGGGTCGAGTGTTGCCAGAAGGGCATGGAAGATCGCCTGCTTGCCCCCGGCGCTGATCGTCACCTGGCTGGTCGGCACCGCGATGCCGAGATCGCGGGCGAAGTGCAGCGCTGCCGCCGCTTTCATCCGCGCCGTGCCGCCCACCGCGGTGTACTTGGTGTCGCCAGCGTCCATCGCCTGCTTCGACGCAGCGATGACATGAGCCGGCGTGGCGAAATCGGGCTCGCCCACCGAGAGCGAGATAATGTCGCGTCCCTCTGACCGCAGGGCGATGGCGCGGTCGGTCATGGCCGTGGTGCGCGACGGGGCGATCCGCGCGAGGGCCTGGGAGATGTGGGCTTGGCTGGTCATCGGATCCGGTCAGGAAAGGAGGCGGGCGGGCATCAGGCCGCGCAGCCCATTGCCGAGAATGAAGCCTCCGGCAAGGTCATCGAGGGTCAGGTCCGCCTCGCGGGCGCGGCCGGACTCGATCAGCGAACGGCGTAGCACGCCCGGCAGCAGCCCGCGCGCCGATGGCGGGGTCAGCAAGGTGCCGTCACGGTTCACGAAAAGGTTGGTAAAGCTGCCTTCGGTCAGCCGGCCCGTCTCGTCGATGAACAGGGCCTCGTCCGCCCCGGCGACGCGGGCCGCCCGCAGGGCGGCATCATAAAAATGGCGGTCGCTGGTCTTGTGACGCAGTCTCAGGTCACCGGGATCGACCGGCAGGGGCAGGACGGCGCAGGTCGCAGGGCTCGGCAGCGGCGCGGGCAGCGGTCCGATCTCAAGAGCATATGCCCCGCTGCGCGCAACTGTCAGGCGTACCTTGGCCGGATTCTCCGCCTCGAAACACAGTGCCTGGATGGCATTGCGGATGGCATGCCGGTCGAAACTGAAGCCCAGTTCGGCCGCACTCGCCTTGGCCCGTTCGAGATGGAGCTCCAGCAGGGCGATGCCCAGTTCGGGATCGAACGCCATGGTTTCGATCAGGTCGAACCCGGTGGCGGATGATCGCACGAAACCCCCTTTCACAAGGCACTCCCGCCATTCCGCGGCGCATCGCGAATCGGCAACGACGCCCGAACCCACGCCAAGCACGGCCCGGCCCCGTCCGGTGCCGTCCGGCGTGAGCCGCAGCGTCCGGATTGCCACATTGAACTCCGCCTCGCCAGAGGGGGCGATGGCGCCGATCGCGCCGCAATAGGGCCCGCGCGCGTCCCGCTCTACCGCGTCAATCACCTCCATCGCGCGGATCTTTGGCGCACCGGTTATCGACCCGCAGGGAAACAGCGCCTGCAACAGGTCGGCCGCGCTCTTCCCGGGCGCTAGCCTCGCCACCACCGTGGAGACCATCTGGTGCACGGTCGGGTAGGTCTCGATCGCAAAGGGCGCTTCCACCCGAACCGTCCCAGCCACGGACACGCGCGAAAGATCGTTGCGCATGAGGTCGACGATCATCAGGTTTTCCGCCCGGTCCTTGGTGCTTGCCTCCAGCTCGGCAGCGGCCGCGGCATCCGCCGCCGGATCGGCATCGCGGGGCCGGGTGCCCTTCATCGGGCTGACCACGGCCACCTCGTCGTCGAGCGTGAAGAAAAGCTCCGGCGAAAGGCTGAGCAACCAGTGCGAACCGTCGAACAGCACGCCGCTATGTCCGCCGCCCCCGGCCTCGCGCAGGGCCGCGTAGAGCGCCAGCGGATCGCCCCGGTAGCTGCCGACGAGGGGGAAGGTCAGGTTGGCCTGGTAGATTTCGCCCGCGGCGATCGCCTCGCGCACCGCCTGAAAGGCCCGCGCATATGTGCCCATGGACATGGCCGGGTCGAGCGGGCCGACGCTCGCCGGACCCCGGGCGTGCACTGCCAGCCAGGCCGGCAGGTCGGCCGCGGCAATTTCCTCGCAGTCCGCAAAGGCCCCGAACCAGACCAGCGGCCCGGCAGCCCCGGCGCGCGCGGCCGTCCGCGTCCTCAGGCGCGGTTCCAGCGAGAGGCCCGCCTCGTAGGCCGCCATGCCGGCCAGGTGGAGGCCCATGCAGCGCAGGTCCTCGATCCTGGCAAGTGCCGCGGCGACGTCCTCGCCGCGCCGCGCCACCACCAGCTCGGTCGGCTCGCGAAACAGACGCGCGGGGCGTGCTCCGTGGCCGCGGGCATCGTCAAGGAGGACGAAGGGATGTTGCAGGGGTGGCATGGCCATTGTGATAGCTTCTAGTGGCGTTGCAGTGGCGTTGCAAAACCCCGTTTTGCGCGTCATTCCTGTCGGAGCAACGGGAGGTCGCACTTCTTCAGCGCAGGAGCGGAAATGGACGATATCTTCCTCGGCACGGCCTCCAACGGCGAACGGCAAGTGCTGCATCTCGGCCGGGCCAACCGCCACGGGCTGGTGGCGGGCGCTACGGGCACCGGCAAGACAGTCACCCTCCAGACCATCGCCGAGCAGTTCTCCGCCGATGGCGTACCCGTCTTCCTTGCCGATGTTAAAGGCGATCTTTCAGGTATTTGCATGCCAGGCAGCCACGACTTCAAGCATGCCGACGTGCTTGAGCAGCGGGCTAAGGACCTGGGCATTGCCGACTATGCCTACCGCGACAATCCTGCGGCGTTCTGGGATCTCTACGGCGAGAAAGGCCACCCGATCCGCACCACCGTCTCGGAAATGGGCCCCCTCCTGCTCTCCCGCCTGCTCGGCCTCAACGAGACCCAGGAAGGCGTCCTCACCATCGCCTTCAAATGGGCCGATGACCAGGGCCTGTTGCTTCTGGACTTCGACGATCTCCAGCAGGTCCTCATCGCCTGCGCCGAAAAGGCAAGCGAACTGGCGACGACCTACGGCAACATCTCGAAGGCCTCAGTGGGCACCATCCAGCGCCAGTTGCTCGCCTTCGAAAGCCAGGGTGCGGACCGGTTCTTTGGCGAACCTGCCTTCGAGATCAACGACTTCATCAAGACCGACGACCAGGGCCGCGGCTATATCAACATCCTCGCCGCCGACCGGCTGATGCAGAGCCCCAAGCTCTATGCCACCTTCCTGCTCTGGCTCCTGTCCGAACTGTTCGAGGCGCTCCCGGAAATTGGCGATCCTGAAAAGCCGAGCCTCGTGTTCTTCTTCGACGAGGCCCACCTCCTGTTCGACGATGCCCCCGAGGCCCTGTTCGAGAAGGTCGAGCAGGTGGTCCGCCTGATCCGGTCGAAGGGTGTCGGCGTCTATTTCATCTCGCAAAATCCGATCGATATTCCCGAGAAGGTTGCCGGGCAGCTGGGCAACCGCGTCCAGCACGCCCTGCGCGCCTTCACCCCGCGCGACCAGAAGGCGATTAAAGCCGCGGCCGAAACCTTCCGGATCAACCCCGAGCTGAAGGTCGCAGAGGTAATCACCGAACTGAAAGTGGGCGAGGCACTGGTTTCGACCCTCGACATGGATGGCGCTCCCTCGGTGGTCCAGCGCACGCTCATAGCCCCCCCGCGCTCACGCGTGGGCCCGGTGACCGACAAGGAGCGCGCGATAATCCAGTCGATCAGCCCCTTCGGCGGCAAGTACGACACGGCGGTTAACCGGGAATCGGCGGCCGAGGTGCTGGCGCAGAAGGCGCAGGACGCTGCTGCGGCGGCACAGGTCGTCCAGGAACAGGGCGTCGAAGCCCAGCGCTCGCAGCCACGGCAGACGCCCTCGATGTGGGAAAAGGCTGGCAAGGCCGCATTCGGCGCAGCCGCCGCTTCGGCGGGGACCATGCTGGCCCGCTCGCTGACGGGGAAAAAGAGCAGCGGCTCACCCGTGGCCAGCGCTGCCAGTGCGGCGGCAGGATCCATCGGTACGGCGCTGGGCGGGGCTCTGCTCGGGCGCTTCGCACGCGGCCTGCTCGGGGGATTGCTGCGCTAGCGCAAGGGTAGCAGCAGGGTCGCTTCGAGCCCGTTGACCGTGCCGTCTGTCCCGTGCCGGTTGGCGAGCAAAAGCGAGCCGCCGTGCTGTTCGGCGATGGCGCGGGCAAGGGTCAGGCCAAGCCCGGCTCCACCCGTTTCGCTGTTGCGCGAAGGCTCCCCCCGCGTGAACGGCGCCAGCATCCGAACAATCTCGCCATCCGGAATGCCGGGGCCGCGGTCGACGATGCGAATGGCTGCCATGTCATCCTCGCGCATGACCGAGACTTCGGCACTACGCCCGTAGCGAAGCGCATTGCCGATGAGATTGCGCAGGGCCCGGCGGATCCAGGTGGGGCGCAGGGTAAGAGCGATCCGGCTTGTCTCGCTCAGCGCCACCGGCTGGCCCATGTCCTCGTATTCTTCGACCACCGAGAGCACGAGGGCCGAGAGCTCGGTGCGTTCGGCCGGGTCGCTCGGTCGCCCGACGCGGGCCAGCGAGAGGATATCGTCGAGCGTTCGGGTGATGTCCTCGATGGTCGCTGCCATCTTCCTCCGCTCGGTCTCGTCGTCCACCGACTCGATGCGCACCCGCAGGGCGGCGAGCGGCGTCTTGAGGTCGTGGCCGATCGCGCCGAGCATTACGTCCTTCTCGTTGAGCAGGGTGGCGATCCGGTCTTCCATGGCGTTGTGCGCGCCGATCAGCCGGGCGATGTCGTCGGGTCCCTCGGGTGTGAGCTGGCCGGCGCGGTCGCGCGTCTCCGCGAAGCGCTCCAACCTTGCCGTCAACGCAGCCAGCGGTCGGGTTATCCTGCGGAGCAGCAGCCACATTGCGCCCACCAGTGCGGCATAGATGAACAGGGTTTGCCCCAACAGAGTAGTCAGCAGCAGCCGCTCCGCCGGCGGGACGAAGACGCGGGTGACCAGCCACGTCGGAGAGCCCTGCTGTCGCATTGCGGCGATCAGCACCTCGTCCGGCGGGGTTTCGCCATGGCGGGAAAACCGGCGCATCGCCCGCGCCGCCGATGGCGGATCCTTCGCCACTGCTCGGCGGAATACCACTAGGTCTGCCGGCGCAACGTCCTGCTCGGCAAGAACCTCGCGCAGTTCGGATTCGTCTTCAGGGCGGCGCAATTCGCCCGGCGCCAATGGCGAAGCCGCAGTCCAGTCGACCCGGCCCGGCCGGCCGCGCGGTTCGCCGGAAGCCGGGGGCCGGCCGATGTCGGGCGCCGCGAGATCGCCGCGCAGCGCCCCGACCATGCGGAAGGCGGCAGTGTGGACCAATGCCCCCTCGATCCGCTCATGCTGGGCGCGGTAGAGCAGCAAGGCCCCGATACCCTGAGCCAGGAACAGGCCGAGCGCGATGGCCAGAAGGACCTGCCCGCGCAGTGAGCGGGGCCACAACAGGGACAGGCCGAACACGATGCGGCGCATGGGATCAGGCGCGCGATCCGGCGGACCGGCGGCGGACTTCCGCGGCCAGCATGTAGCCCCCACCCCAGACCGTCTGGATCAGCTGCGGATTGCGGCTGTCCGCCTCGATCTTGCGGCGCAGGCGGCTGACCTGGTTGTCGACGGCCCGGTCAAACAGGTGGGCTTCGCGACCCTGGACCATTTCCAGCAGCCGGTCCCGGTCAAGTACCTGCCGGGGATGTTCGAGGAAGGCCATCAGCAGGCGGAACTCAGCCGAGGAAATAGCAACAGCCGCGCCTTCGGCATCGGTAAGGCGGCGCTTCAGGGGATCGAGCGTCCACCCTTCGAAGGTGAAAACCTCCTCCTCCGCGGTCTCTGCGCCGGCGCGATGTGCCCGGCGCAGCACCGAGCGAATCCGGGCGACCAGTTCGCGCGGTTCGAAAGGCTTCACCACATAATCGTCAGCCCCGATCTCGAGGCCGACGATGCGGTCGGTCGCCTCGCCTCGGGCAGTAAGGAAGATCGTCGGCAGGTTGCGGGTCTCGATGAGATGGCGGCAGAGTGAAAGCCCGTCCTCGCCTGGCATCATGATGTCGAGCAGGATAAGGTCGGGCGCCTCCTCTTGCAGGATCTGGCGCGCGTCGGCCGCGCTGGCGGCCTCCTGCACGATGAAGCCTTGACGCGCGAGATATTCCCCGAGCGGCTGGCGCAGGGCGGCTTCATCGTCAACGAGCAGGATGCGGGTGGGCGCCTCATCAGTCATGCTTGGTTGGTGTCGTGCTTGGGCGGCGGCGTCAATCTCCGCCATCGGCACCCCCGCCAGACATGCGCTCGCGTATACGCTCTTCCATGCGGGCACGCATCTCATCACGCGCGGCCTGGCGCTCGGCGCTGGTCAATTGCCCGTCATGGTTGGCGTCCATGCGATCGAACCGGCGGAGCATGCCCGCGACGAATTCATCGCGCGTGATCCTGCCGTCACCGTTCGCGTCCAGCATGCGGGCCATCCAACCGCCGGCGCGATTTCCCCGGCCCCCGCTCCGCACCCCTGCTCCCGGACGGGCCGGTGCCGCTGCGGCCAGCTCGGCCGGCGAGAGTACGCCGTCCTTGTCTGTGTCGAGAGCGTCAAACCGCGCTACCGCCTGGCTTTCCGCTGCCTTGCGAGAGACAGTTGCGTCTCCGAGCGGATCGCGCGTCGCTGAGCCGCCCGGGGGCGGCGCCGGCTGCGCGATGGCGGGTGTGGCAAGACCGAGAGCGAGCGCCAGCAAAGGCATGCGAAGGATCATGGCCGATGTGTCCTCACTTGGCGGAAGTGGGCGGCGGCGGGGGCATGTCGTCCATGGCATGCTCACCCATGCCGGGCCCACCCATTTCCTGACCGCCCATATGCCGCATGTGCATCTGCATGCCCTGTCGGAAGGCGGCACGGCGTTCCTCCGGGGTGAGCTTGCCGTCATGATTGGCGTCAGCGGTGTCGAAGCGCTTCAGCGCCCCAGCGATGAATTCGTCACGCGAGATCGCACGATCCCCATTGGCATCCATCGCGCCGAGCCCGCCACCACCGATGGGGCGCTTCATCATGCCGTGGCCCGCGCGGTTCTGCATGGACCCGCGCATGGCCTCCATCATCCGCTGATGGGCGTCGATGAATTCCTGTTTGGAGAGCACACCGTCATGGTTGGTGTCCATCGCGTCGAAGCGCTTGCCGAGAGCCGCGATGCGATCCGCCTTGTCGAGCTTGCCATCGCCGTTGACGTCCAGCCTGGCGAACATCTCGCCGGCCTTGGCCTGGGCCTCGGCTCGGGTGATCGTCGCGTTGCCAAAGGGGTCGCGCATGCCCATGCCGCCGCCCATGTGCTCCTGGGCTACGGCGGCGCCGCCGGCACCCAGCGCAAGCCCGGCAATGCCGAGGCCCAGAAAAATCCGCTGTGAAGATCGTGACATACCCAGGCTCCATCCTTCAAAAAGGCGAAGCCGCAGGACCGTTCACGAGGGGAGGGAAGAGCGAAGGCCGGTCCCGCGGCTTCTGACAATGGTGTAAACCGATCTTGTCGCAGGTTTATGCCGCGATGCGATCTTTTTGTCGCCATTTGTAGCGAGCAGCGGTCCGCCGGTCATGCACCCGGCGCGGCGATCGCCTCCACCTTCTCGTTGCTCGTTCGCTGCCCGGTCTTGAGCTGGCGGGGCTGGGCGAAGCTGGCAAGCACCGGCGCGTCGCGCCCGTAAATGTCGGGCCAGGTGATGAGCTGGCCGTTGATGTCTTTCGCCATCGTGAAATAGCCGATGTAGACCGGCATCGGGCTGGTCAGCGGCACCTTGGTGTACTTGCCTGATTCGCTGATCGCGGTGACTTCCTCGGGCGTCTTCCCTGCCTTGAGCATGGTCAGCATCATGCCGAGCTCCAAGGCGCGCTCGGTGCGAACGCAGCCGTGGCTGTACGCCCGGCTCGGCGTGTTGAAGAGTGCGCGTGCCGGAGTGTCGTGCAGATAGATTGCATGGGGATTGGGCATGTCGATCTTTACGATGCCGAGGGAATTCTTCGGCCCCGGCTGCTGGACGACGATGAGCGTGCCATCGGCCATCTTGGTCACCTTGTAGCCGTCGTGCGCGGCCCTGGCCGGGTTGTTGACGTATTTCGCGCCAAGCCCTTCGCCCACGACGATCGACTGCGGCACGGTCCAGGTCGGGTTGAAGACGACGTTCTCGACCTTCTCTGCCAACTGCGGCGTCGCCGTCTTTCCGGGCTTGCCCACAATGGTGCGGTAGGTCCGCACGATCTTGTCGCGCCGGACGAGCCGTAACTGGAACTCGGGAACGTTGGTCATCAGGTAATATTCGCCGAGATCGCGGCTGAACCAGCGCCAACGATCCATGTTGGCGCGGATCAGCGCGCGGGTCTTGGTGTCGGCCCGGGGCGTGTCCGCCAGCGCCTGCTTGAGCACGGCGTAGTCCGGGTAGGTCGGGTCGAGCGCGGCGAGGGTGCCGGCGATGTCGTGGCTGGCCAGGGCGCGGGCCATGACGGCGTCGGTCGGATTGATCTCGACGTCCTGATCCACCGCGAACCACTGGACGCGTGCGTCCATCGGCGTGCGCCCATCACGCAGGTCTTCGATGAGCCAGGCCATCGCCTTGCTGGCCACTGTGTCGAGATCGGACCCGTCGCCCCCGGCAATCGCCGCCCTGAGCGCTGCGGGCCGGTAGTCGGCCGGCGCAAGTCCTTCCGCACCGATCCCGTTGATCACCGCAAGCAACTGCTGCGCATCGGCCAGGGCCCAGTGCATCACCGGCTCGACCACCGGAACGGGAGCCGGAACCACGGTTGGTACCACCACCTTGTCGGCACCGACAGCAGAGGTCGAACCGGGAGGTGGGCTGGAGCCCGGCGCGGGAACAGGCGACTGCGCGGGCGAACCGGCAGTAGGGACGGCGGGTGCGGGCGCATGAGCCGGGGCGGAGGTCACCGTGCCCATCGGAGCGGGCTTGATGGTGGGCTGGGAGAAAGCCGCCGCAGGCATTCCGAAGGCCAGGGCCGAAAAGGTCAGGCCAAGGATCGTCCGCCGGATGCTGTCATGCCGTTTCACGTGAATACCCCGTTGGTGGGCGAGAGGCTGGAAGGGCAGCGCGCAAGCGGTGCCAGCAGCGCCCTGATGCCCTGTTCGCCGGGAATCATCAATCGCCCGTCCATAGTCTTATCGGCTTTCGCCAGCATGAATCCCCTGTATGTCCGGTCATTGATGTTTTCGACCAAGGCCCCGCATCGCCACTCGCTGGCACCAGTCCTTGCGGTGATCGTCGGCATCGGCCTGTTTGCGACCATGGACGCGTTGATGAAACGTGCGTCGATTGCGAGTGGAGTGCTCTCCCCGCTGCTGGCGCGCAGCGCCCTCGGTGCCCTTGTGCTGTGGCCGATCTGGCGCCTGCGCGAGGGCCGGGGCTCTTGGCCGGGCCCCGAGGCGCTCCGCCTCCACGTAATGCGCGGGCTGGTGGCAGCGGGCATGACTGCTGGCTATTTCTGGGGCCTCGTGCGCATTCCGCTGGCGGAAGCGATCGCCATCTCCTTCATCGCTCCGCTGATAGCCCTGTTCCTCGCTGCCGTCTTGCTGGGAGAGCGGGTGCGGCCCGCAGCCGTGGGAGGTTCGCTGGTGGCCCTGCTCGGCGTTGCGCTTATTGCAGCCGGGCGCCTACGCGCGGCTGCAGCCGGTACCGATGCCGCCTGGGGCATTGCCTCCATCCTGTTCTCGGCTGTGCTCTATGCGTGGAACCTCGTGCTCCAGCGCCAGCAGGCACAGGTCGCCAGCCCGCTGGAAATCGCCGCCATGCAAAACCTCGTCGTGGCGCTGGCGCTGCTCAGTGTTGCCGCGATGCTGACTATAGCCGGCGGGGCAGCACAATTCTTGCTTGTCCCAGCCTGGACCGTCTGGCCCGACATAGCGGCTAGCGCGCTGCTCGCCTCGATTTCGCTGATGATGATCGCCTGGGCCTATGCACGAGTCGAGGCGCAGGTGCTGCTGCCGCTCGAATATACCGCCTTTCCCTGGTCGGCGCTGGTCGGGTGGGTTTGGTTTGCCGAACCGGTCACCCTGCCCACCCTCGGGGGACTTGTCCTGATCCTGCTAGGCGTATGGTTTGGCGCGCGGGGCGCACCGCAACCGCAATTGCCCCCGGGCTAGGTGCAGGAGGGCCCATCCATCGGGCAGCCCTTGACGTTGCGCCTGCGAACGCGCAGTGGCGGCGCACTCATTCAGACGCTTTTCGCATGCCTGCTTTCGCCCTGGAGCGGTGCGGCATGCGCGAAGCCAGCCTCCAGGGGGATACAGCCCAATGACCCAGGTCGGACAGGACACGCTCGGCACCCGTTCCACGTTGAACGTCGGCGGCAAGGACTTCGCCTACTACTCGCTGAACAAGGCGGCTGCGAAGATCGGAGACGTGTCGCGCCTGCCGTTCTCGATGAAGGTGCTGCTCGAAAATCTGCTGCGTTTCGAGGACGGCGGCTTCACCGTCTCGACCGACGATATCAGGGCCATTGCCGACTGGCAGAAGGACCCTGTCGCCCCCAGCAGGGAAATCCAGTATCGCCCCGCCCGCGTGCTGCTGCAGGACTTCACCGGTGTGCCCTGTGTGGTGGACCTTGCCGCCATGCGCGATGCGATCGCCAAGCTCGGCGGCGACACCAGCAAGATCAACCCGCTGGTCCCCGTCAACCTCGTCATCGACCACTCGGTCATGGTCGACGAGTTCGGCCACCCCAAGGCCTTCGAGCAGAACATGGAGATCGAGTACGAGCGGAACATGGAGCGCTACGATTTTCTCAAGTGGGGGTCCAAGTCGCTCAACAACTTCTACGCCGTGCCCCCGGGCACCGGCATCTGCCACCAGGTCAACCTCGAGAACATCGCCCAGTCGGTGTGGACCTCGGCTGACCAGAACGGCCAGACCGTCGCCTACTTTGACACCTGCGTCGGCACCGATTCGCACACGACCATGGTCAACGGCCTGGGCGTGCTCGGCTGGGGCGTCGGCGGGATCGAGGCCGAGGCGGCCATGCTCGGCCAGCCGGTCTCGATGCTGATCCCCGAGGTCGTCGGCTTCCGCTTCACCGGCGAGCTGAAGGAGGGCGTCACCGCCACCGACCTCGTGCTGACCTGCACCAACTTGCTGCGCAAGCATGGCGTGGTCGGCCGCTTCGTCGAATACTTCGGCCCTGGCCTCGCTGGCCTGACCCTCGCCGACCGTGCCACGCTCGCCAACATGGCGCCGGAATACGGCGCGACCTGCGGCTTCTTCGGCATCGACGACAAGACGCTCGACTACCTGCGCCTCACCGGCCGCGAGGAAAGCCAGATCGCGCTGGTCGAAGCCTATGCCAAGGAGCAGGGCTTCTGGATCGACCCGAACGCGCCCGAGCCGGTGTTCACCTCCACGCTGGAGCTGGACCTGTCGACGGTCGGTCCCTCGCTCGCCGGCCCGAAGCGCCCGCAGGACCGCGTCTCGCTTCCCGAGGTCGACGATGTGTTCAACGCCGACATGGCGCAGACCTACAAGAAGACATACGAGCGCGTTCCGGTCGAGGGCAAGGACTTCACCATCGGCGATGGCGACGTTACCATTGCCGCGATCACCTCGTGCACCAACACCTCTAACCCGGGCGTGCTGGTCGCGGCCGGCCTCGTCGCCAAGAAGGCCGACGAGCTGGGCCTGAGGCCCAAGCCATGGGTCAAGACCTCGCTCGCGCCGGGCAGCCAGGTGGTCACCGACTATCTCGCTCGCGCCGGACTGCAGAAGCACCTCGACAACGTCGGCTTTAACCTCGTCGGCTATGGCTGCACCACGTGTATCGGCAACTCCGGCCCGCTGGCCGAGCCGATCTCGAAGGCGATCAACGAGCATGGCCTCGTCGCTGCCGCGGTGATCTCGGGCAACCGCAACTTCGAAGGCCGCGTCAGCCCCGACGTGCGTGCGAACTTCCTCGCCTCGCCGCCGCTGGTCGTCGCCTACGCGCTCAAGGGCACGGTGGTGGAAGACTTCGTCAGCACCCCGATCGGTCAGAGCACGGACGGCAAGGACGTCTTCCTCAAGGATATCTGGCCGACCAACGACGAGGTCTACACCACCATGGCCGGCTGCATGGACCGCGCCATGTTCCAGGCCCGCTACGCCGACGTCTACAAGGGGGACGCGCACTGGCAGGCGATCAATGTCACGGGTTCGGAAACCTATTCCTGGCGCGCCGGCAGCACCTACATCGCCAACCCGCCCTATTTTGAGGGTATGGAGATGACCCCTGCGCCGATAAGCGACATCATTGAGGCCAAGCCGCTGCTGATCCTCGGCGATTCGATCACCACCGACCACATCTCGCCGGCCGGCTCGATCAAGGCCGACAGCCCGGCGGGCAAGTGGCTGATGGACCATCAGGTCGCCAGGGCCGACTTCAACTCCTACGGCGCGCGACGCGGCCATCATGAGGTGATGATGCGTGGCACCTTCGCCAACATCCGCATCAAGAACGAGATGGTCCCCGGCATCGAGGGCGGCATGAGCCGCTATGGCGATGAAGTCGGCGCGGTCTACGACGTGGCCGAGAAGCACAAGGCCGACGGCACCCCGATGGTCGTCGTGGCCGGCAAGGAATACGGCACCGGCTCCAGCCGCG
The DNA here is from genome assembly GCA_035719485.1 of Novosphingobium sp. GTDB lineage: Bacteria > Pseudomonadota > Alphaproteobacteria > Sphingomonadales > Sphingomonadaceae > Novosphingobium. The sequence continues at coordinate 12,776 of DASTGC010000290.1, read as the reverse complement.
ACTGGGCGGCCAAGGGTACCAACCTGCTCGGCGTGCGCGCGGTCATCGTCGAGAGCTTCGAGCGCATCCACCGCTCCAACCTCGTCGGCATGGGCGTTCTCCCGCTGCAGTTCAAGGACGGCGAGAGCCGCCTGACGCTGGGCCTGTGCGGCGACGACGCCTTCACTATCAAGGGCGTTGCCCAGCTCAAGCCGCGGCAGGACGTGGAAGTCGAGGTGACCCGCAAGGACGGCTCCAAGTTCAGCTTCACCGCGCTGTGCCGCATCGATACCGCCAACGAGGTCGAGTACTTCATGAACGGCGGCATCCTGCAGTACGTGCTGCGCAAGCTGGCGGCCTGAATGCGGTGAATGGCCCGCCGGACCCGGCGGGCCGCGCCAGCCAGAGGGCGCACAGGGTCAGGTTTCGAGCCGCACCCAGACGTCTTCCCGGTGGCTCACCGCACCACGTTGCTCCAGTTCGACAAGGTGTGCGAGGACCGACATGCCGGCCGCGGCATGGAGGCGTTCGTCGATGCCCTTGTACATCTGGGGCACCATGTCGACGATCCGCGCCTCGTTTTCGGCCAGCAGTTTGAGGATCTGGCGCTCGCGCTGGCGGCGGTGGCCGATCATGCCGCGCACCAGTTGGCGGGGCTTGTCCACCTGCGGGCCGTGCGCCGGATAGTAGACCCGGTCCTCGCGGTCGTGCAGTTTGGTGAGACTGGCCATGTAGGCGGCCATGTCGCCATCGGGCGGGATCACCACGCTGGTCGACCAGCCCATTACGTGGTCGCCGGTGAACAGGGCGCCGCTCTCCTCCAGCGCGAAGCACAGGTGGTTGGAAGTGTGGCCGGGTGTGGCGACGGCGGTCAGCGTCCAGTCGGGGCCGGCGATGGATTCGCCGTCCGCCAGGATCCGGTCGGGCAGGTAGCTCTGGTCGAACGGTGCGTCGCCGCGCGGGCCGATGCTTTCGAGCACGAGCGGCGCGCAGCCGATCACCGGCGCCCCGGTTTCGCGGGCGAGTGGGGCGGCGGCGGGCGAATGGTCGCGGTGCGTATGGGTGCAGCAGATCGCCGTCACCTGGCTATCACCGATCACGTCCAGCAGCGCGGCGACATGGTCCGGATCGTCAGGCCCCGGGTCGATGACCGCCAGCGCCCCGGCGGCGCCGACCAGATAGGTTTCGGTCCCGGTATAGGTGAACGGCCCCGGATTGGGGGCGAGCACGCGGCGCACCAGCGGCTCCAGCTGTTCGGCGCAGCCTATCGGCCATGGCTCAACGGGAAATTCCATTGGCGGGATATGGCAATCGCCGGGCCCGCTGTCGAGATCAGCGGGCTGCCCGGGCCAGCCGATCGCGGAGGCGTTTGATCGCTGGAATGGTCGGCATGGCCGAGGTCCGCTCGCGCCAGCCAGTGTCCAGCCTGACGAGACGGGCATAGAACCGCTCAGTTGCGCGGATAAGCTCTTGCACTTCAAGCGAAAGGTGTGGGAGCCGCGCGGGATCGGAAACCGGCAGGCCGGGCGCGATGCGGCCGTGACGGCGCAGCTGGAACTCGGAAATTTCGCCCCGCAGGAAGGCACGATGGTTGAGCAGCCAGGCGACTGCATGCATCATTCGCGTGGTCGTCCGCAGTGCCTCGCAGGAGAAGGCCACTTCTGCGGCGCAGTCGCTGCCAGAACCCAGCCGGTGCGAGGTGTCGAAGGCGGCGCGGACCTCGTCAGACAGCATCAGCCCTTCCACGTAGAGGGACTCGATGATGCGGGCGTTTAGGTTAGCTGTCTGCGACATGACTCCCCGTCGATACAGCCGCCGAATTGCCCGTTTCAATTGCTAATCCGGGCTGTTCACCGGTCATTTCGGGACTGTGCCGCTTTGGAACGCAGGGAGGAGCCGATGGGTCCCCAAGCTTTGGAGCAGCGCTCGCAAGCCGTGGTCCCGCGCACGCTTAAGTATAAATAGCGTGTTTAAAACGCACCATTTTACAAAGCATCATTTATTAGAATTCCCGTTCGATAACGCCGGGCTGTCCGCCGTTCTCGAGGGAGCGCTCATCATGAAAGCTGCAACTTCGAACACTGTACCCGCACAAGAGCCGGACATGCGGTTCTATGAACTTGGCGCCGACGACTGGCAGCGTCTGCCGCGCATCGCCGCCGCAATCGAGCGCCATGCTCCCGGTGCACTTAGCCGGTTTTACGAAAGGGTCGCGGCCGAGCCGCAAGCCGCCAGGCATTTCCAGTCCCGTTCCGGGATGGATGCGGCCAAATCGAAGCAACTCGATCATTGGCGCCACCTGTTCGGCGGCGAACCTGGCCGCGATTATTTCGAGCGGGCCACCACTATTGGCCTCGTTCATGCACGCATCGGCCTTGAGCCCAAGTGGTACGTTGGTGGCTACGCGACGATCCTCGCCGAAGTGATCTCCGGCGTCATCGAAAACGCCCCGCCCGCGCTCGGCCGACGCCGCACCGGCAAGACTGTTGCGACGCTGGTCAAGCTCGCACTCTACGACATGACTGTTGCGCTTTCGTCGTACTTCCAGGCCGAGGAAGAGCGCCGCACGGCGGTAATCGACAAGATGGGCGATGCCCTTTCGCGGCTGGCCAAGGGTGATTTCACCACCCGCCTCGAAGGGCTGCCCGAGGCCTTCGCGCGGATCGAAACCGACTTCGAGAACATGCGCGAGCATGTCGCCTCTGCCCTGGCCGAGGTCGCCGAGGTATCCGATGCAATCAAGACCGGCGCGCTGGAAATCCAGCACGCCTCCGATGACCTAGCCCGGCGCACGGAAAACCAGGCCGCCACGCTCGAGGAAACCGCCGCAGCGCTCGACGGGCTGACCTCGGGGATTGCCCGCGGCGCCCAGGAGGCCAGCGGCGCGCGAGGCGCGGTCGAGCAATCGCGCGACGAAGCCAGCGAAGGTGCGGCCGTGGTGCTCGATGCGGTCAGGGCGATGGAGGGCATCCAGAAGTCCTCCGCCGAGATCGGCAAGATCGTTGACGTGATCGATGGCATCGCGTTCCAGACCAACCTGCTGGCCCTCAACGCCGGTGTCGAAGCCGCGCGTGCCGGTGATGCGGGCAAGGGCTTCGCCGTGGTGGCCACCGAAGTTCGGGCGCTTGCCCAGCGCTCGGCCGATGCCGCGCGCGACATCAAGCAGCTGATCGGGACCAGCGGCGAACAGGTCGGCGTCGGCGCGGCACTCGTCGGCCGGTCAGGCACGGCCTTCGACAGCATCGTAGAACGCGTGCGGGAAGTCGTGCAGCTGGTCACCTCCATTTCGGAACGTGCTGCCGAGCAGTCGACCGGTCTCGGTCAGGTCAACGATGCTGTGCGGGAAATGGATCTCGTCACCCAGCAGAACGCGGCCATGGTGGAAGAGGCGACCGCCGCATCGCGGAGCCTGGCCACCGAGGCTACCCGTCTGGCGGAACTCGTCAGCCGCTTCAGGTTGGTCGCAGCCGGTGGGGTCAAGCCCGAGTCAGCTTTGCGGACGGTCAGCGGCGGCGCGGCCCGCCGCGCCCCGGCAAGGACGAGGGTTGCGCCCCAGCACGGGGCTCTGGCGCTCCAGATGCCTAAGGAGGCGCCGCAGGACTGGTCGGACTTCTGACCAGCCCGTAAGCGCTTCCACAGTAAAAAGGCCCGGACAGCAACAGCTGTCCGGGCCTTTTGATTAATGGTTGTCGCGGAGAGGGCGTGCGGGTCCAATCCCGTCAGACGAAGCGGCTGGCCGCCGCCTTGACCCGCGTAACGATCTCCTCGAGGCCCACCCCGTCCAATGCGCTGCTCGGGCAGTCTGCCCCGAGCACCTCGGCGAGCGCCCGCTGCTTTTGCGCGATAAGATCAATCGCCTGCAGTTCCTGGACATGGCGGGAGACGAACTCGGCGTCGTGACAGAGCACCTCCCCGAGGCGCTCCAGCTGGGCGCTGATCTCGCTCAGCATCGCGGCCATCTCCTTGAGATGGGGATCGGATGCGCTCCCGGCAGCTGGCAGGAAAACTGCGCCCGCGACCGAGGCGACTGGGCCAGACCGGTTCATGCCGCTTCCAGTGCTGCTTCGTCGGCGTTCAACGCCTTGAGGTCGAGCACCATGATCATGCGTTCGTCATGGGTGACAAGGCCTTCGAGGAAGCCAACCAAGCTGTCGCCAGACGTTGCGGGGGGGGACTGCAGTGCCTCGTCGGCGATGGCGACGATGTCACTGACGGAATCGACGATCAGCCCGCGGACCTGGCCGGCCGACTGGGTGACAATAATGGCGTGCCGGGCCGTTGCCTCGGTCGCGTGCCAGCCGAGGCGTGCGGCAAGGTCGACAACCGGCAGGACTGTGCCGCGCAGGTTGACCACGCCGGCAACGTATTCGGGGACACCGGGCAGGCGCGTGACCGGGGTCCATGCGCGGATTTCGCGGATGGCCATGACATCGAGCCCGAACAGCTGGCCTTCGACTTCGAATGTGATCAATTCGCGGGGCATGGGAGCACCTTTTCGTATCGGGTGGGATCAGTGGATGACGCGGCGGACGGCCGCGACGAGCTTGTCGGGATCAAAGGGTTTGACGATCCACCCAGTCGCCCCGGCCGCGCGCGCGCGCAGCTTCTTCTCGTCCGAGCTTTCTGTCGTCAGGACGAGGATAGGGCGGTCGCGGTGGCGGCTGCCGCCGCGCAGCTGCTCGATCAAGCCAAATCCGTCGAGGCGCGGCATGTTGATGTCGGTGATGACGAGATCGACCTCGTTGGCGGCGAGCCATTCGAGGGCGGCAATGCCGTCCTCGGCCTGGACGACGTCAAATCCGTTGCCCGTCAGGGCGTGTCGCAGCAGCGCTCGCATGGAGGCGCTGTCGTCAACCGTCAGGATGCGGATGGGATGAAGCATGGTCTGGTCTCGCTTTCGTCAGAACAGTTCGACATCGCCGCCGCGGTGGGTCGGCCTGGGGGGTGGGGCAACCTCGCTTGCGAGGCGGTTTTCAACCGCGCGGCAACGGACTTTGCCACTGGCCGGGCGGAAATCGATGCGGCGCGCATGGCTGCCGCCAAGATCCTCGCGCACCAGCGGGATGTGCTCCCGCTCGAGGAAGGCCCGGGCGAATTCCGCGTTAGCGGTGCCGATCGGGGCCATTCCGGCGCGCAGGTTCGCCCCGCCATAGAGATGGGCGCGCAGGCGGGGCTTGCCGGCGCCCTGGCGCAGCATGTCGTTGATCAGGATTTCCATCAGATAGACGCCGTAGTGGACGTCGACCTCGACCGGATTGTGGCTGTCGGGTGGTTCCGGCAGGAGAAAATGGTTCATCCCGCCGATCTTGGCGAGCGGATCGAACAGGCACGTGGCGACACATGAGCCGAGAATGGTCGTCAGCTCGTCATCAGCCTGTCCGCTCACGCGGGCCTGTCCCTGCAGGACCGTGATCCGGTGCAGGGGACCCGTTGCTCCTGGGCCCTGGTCGAGATCGAAAGCAATCATCAGGCGGCCTGGCGCAGCACGTGCTGGGCTATCCGCTGGATGGGTGCAACTATACCAGCCGCGCCCAGTGAAATCGCCGCGCGGGGCATACCGAATACGGTGCAGGTCGCCTCGTCCTGGGCAATGGTCTGCGCGCCCGCCTCGGCCATCGCGAGCAGGCCCTTGGCGCCGTCGCTGCCCATGCCGGTCAACAGGACCCCGACCGCGCGTGGGCCCGCCACCTCGGCGACCGAGTGGAACAGGGCATCGACGCTCGGTACATGCCCCGATATCGGGTCGCCTGCGCGCAGGCGGGCATAGTAGGCTGAGGTGCCGCCGATGGTGAGATGGCGATCTCCACCGGGCGCGAGATAGATGTTGCCGTCGCGCAGCGGCATGTCGGGCTCTGCCACCTGGACTTTAGCCGGGCCGGCAAGGTCGAGCGTGCGCGCGATGGCCGGGGCGAATCGCGGATTGACGTGCTGGACGATCACGGTGGGCGGGCAGTTCTCGGGGAAATCCTTGAGCAGGACCTGAAGGGCCTCGACTCCGCCGGTGGACGAGCCGATGGCGATCAGCCGCGCGTCGGTCGGCGCCGTGGCCGAGCGCTGGGCCACGGCCACAACCTTCGGTGAGACCGGCCAGCGATTGTTGAACCGCACCTGCGCGGCCTCACGCACCAGACCGGCCAGCCGCCCGTTGTCGTCGAGCTGAAGCATGCCCGTGCGGTCGGACTTGGCATAGCAATCGACCGCTCCCAGCGCGAGCGCACGGGCGGTAACCTCGTTGCCTTCCTGGGTGGAACCGGAGACGACGATAACCGGAGTGGGCCGCAGGGTCATGATCTTCTCGAGGAAATCCAGCCCGTTCATCCCGGGCATTTCGATGTCCAGGGTCACCACGTCCGGGTTGAAGCGCTTGATGAGTTCGCGTCCCTCGGCTGCGTTTGCTGCCGTCCCGATCACCGAGATGTCGCTCTCGGCCGAAAGGCGCGACATCAGGATCGCGCGCATCGTTGCCGAATCGTCAATGATCAGGACACGGATCATGCGTTGTTCCTCCGGTATATGGTGGGACCGACCGGAGTGAGCTGGGCCGCCGCCGGCCCTGTCACGCGTTCGGAATGACCGATGTAGAGAAATCCGCCCGGCTCGAGCGCCCCGGCGAAGCGGGATACCAGCCGTTCCTTGGTTGGATTGTCGAAATAAATCATAACGTTGCGGCAAAAGATGACCTGGAATCGGCCATTCATCGGCCATTCGCCCTGCAAATTGAGGCGGCGGAACCGCACCAGCGCGCGGACTTCGTCGGCCATGACCAGGTTGTCGCCGGAAGCGCGGGTCCATGCCTGGCGCAGCTCGCCGGGGACAGGCTCCATGTCCCTTGCCGGGTAGGTTGCGGCCTCGGCCCGGGCGAGGGCATGGTCGGCGATATCGCTGGCCAGGATCCTCACATCACGCCTGGCAAGCTCAAGCCCCGATCTCCGTTCGGGACCCAGCAGCGTCATCACGAGGGACCAGGTCTCTTCGCCGCTCGAGCAGCCGGCCGACCAGATGCGGACCGGCTCGCGCCGCGCAATGCGGTCCGCGATGCCGGGCCTCGCCACTTCGGCGAAGTGATCGAAATGGTGGCTTTCCCGATAGAAGAAGGTGTGATTGGTGGTCAGCGCGGCAACCATGCGGGCGCGCTCTTCTGCATTCTCCCGCACGCGCGCAATGAAGTTGGCGAAGGTGGCGCAGCCGGCCCGCCGTACCAGCGGCGCCAGCCGCGAGTAGACGAGCATGGCCTTGCCCTCGACCAACACGATCCCCGCTTCGCCATAGACGATCTCCGCCACGGCACGGAAATCAGAGGCGTTGTAGACTTCGGGACTGATCCCCGGCAGCCCGCCTGCCACACCCAGTTGTTCTGTCAGCATCATGCCGCAAGCCTTTCAGGGCCACGCAGCACCGCGCCGACAAGCCCGTCGACGTCGAGGATGAGCGCTACTCGACCGTCGCCGAGGATGGTCGCGCCGGCCACACCGCTCACCGATCGGTAATTTGCATCGAGGCTCTTGATGACGAACTGGCGCTGGTCGGTGATGTCGTCGACCAGCAGCGCGGCCTGGCCGGCCACTTCGCTGTCGACCACGATCAGTACCCCGCGCTCCGGATCGGCGTAGCATCCCGTCGCGCCGATCGCCTTGCCCACGGGGATCACCGGAATGAACTGGCCGCGTACGTTCAGCATCTGACGGTCGACGCCCATCGCCTGGACGTGGGCGCTGTCCGGGCGCAGGCTCTCGACCACGTGGGCGAGCGGAACGACCAATGTCTGGTCGCCGACCGAGATGATCATGCCATCGGAAATGGCGAGCGTCAGTGGCAAGGTCAGGATGAAGCTGGTGCCTCGCCCCGGTTCGGTTTCGATGGTGATCCGACCGCCGAGGTCTTTCACATTCTGCCGCACCACGTCCATGCCGACCCCGCGGCCTGAAACGTTGGACACGGTCGCGGCGGTCGAGAATCCCGGCGCGAAGATCAGGTTCTCGATTTCCTCGCGCGAGAGCTGGGCGTCCGGGGCGACGAGGCCCTTCTCGATGGCCTTGGCGAGCACACGCTCGCAGTCGATCCCCTTGCCATCGTCGGCGATACGGATGCGGATCCGGCCGGAGCGCTGCTCGGCTGAAAGGGTCAGCGTGCCTTCCGGGTTCTTGCCTGCGGCGATTCGTTCCTCGGCGTTCTCGATTCCGTGGTCCACGGCATTGCGGATGAGATGGGTCAGGGGTTCCCCGAGGCGCTCGATCACTGTCTTGTCGAGCTCGGTGGTCTCTCCGATCACTTCGAGCCGCACGTGCTTGCCGGTCGAGGCGGCCAGCTCGCGCAGGATGCGGGGGACGCGGCTGAACACCGAGCCGATCGGCTGGGCCCGGATCGACATCGCGTTTTCCTGGATGTCGCGGGTCAGCGTTTCCAGCAGGCTCAGTTCCTCGCCGGCGGCCATGCCTTCGCTGGAAAGGCGCTGGGCCATCATTGCCTGGGCGATCACCAGTTCGCCGACGGAGTCGATCAGCCTATCCAGCTTGGCGAGATCGATGCGGATGGACTGTCCGGCCGCTCCGGGCCCGGTAGCGACGCCAGCTAAAGGCGGCGCTGCGGCTGACGTTCCGGTATCGGTCGGCACAGGTGCTTGCGGCCGTGCCTGTGCGACCGGCAAGGCGGTGGCCGGAGTCGCGGCCTGAGCTGGCCTAGGCGCCGCCACTGGCGGAAGGGCCGCTTCGCCGATGGCGATGTCGAATTCGGCGGAGTTGAATTCGAAGATCTCACGCGCGGCAGCGGCGTCTACCGTCGCGGGCAAGGCGAAGGTCCAGTCGAGATAGCCTTCGCCGACCTGGAAGTTTTCCAGCGTCGGCACACGGGCGGTGTCGCAGGTGGTGCACAGCCCGCCCAGCGCCACCAGCTCCCTGATGCCTGCCAGTGGCTCGCTGCCATTGGTCATGGCTGCGCCGTGAGAGCGCAGGTGGAACTGCCATGACGGAGCTGCAGCGGGTTCGTCGCGCTCCGCTCCATGCTCTGGAGACTGCACCGCCGGGCCGTCCAGCAGGTCGGCGAGCATGTCCTCAAGTCCCATGCCGAGGTCGTCATCGACCGCCGACACTGGTTCTACGGGTACTTCGACTTCGTCCAGCACCGGAACAGGGGCGAAGGGCTGCACGCCGGTTCGGGCGCCGTCCAGTTCCGCCAGGAGGCTTGCGTCGGCCGGCGGCGTATCGCCGTCGCGCGCAGCGCTCACATGATCGCTTAGCGTGTCCAGCGCGCGCAGCAGCAGGTCAACCAGCGGCTCGACAATTGGGACGGTCCCGTCGCGCACGTCGGACAGCAGCGTCTCGAACGTGTGGGTATAGGCCTGCAACGCGCCAAACCCGAAGGCGCCGGCTCCGCCCTTGATCGAATGGATCGCGCGGAACACGGCATTGATCGTTTCAGCGTCGCGGGTCCCCGCGCGCAGATCGGCCAGCCCGCTCTCTGCCGCAGCAAGCGATTCCTCGCATTCGACGAAGAAGATCTGCTGGATTTCCTCAGGGCTCATGCCGAGACCTCGTCGAACAGTTCTTCGGCCAGTCCGGCCAGGATCGCGGCGTCGAGCAAGGCAGCCGAAGGAGCGATGGCCGCGCCTTCGCCGCTGCGCCGCGCGCTTACGAGCAACTGCAGCACGGCCTGGCCGACTTGGGTCACCGCGCTGCCGTCGATCGCGATCGGGCCATGCCCCATTGCCGCGACCAGCTCGGGCAGAAGCGCTTCGGCGGCAGTGCGGGTGCAGGCGGGGGGAAGGATCACGGTTTGCATCGAGGACCTCTCACGCGGGAAGGGCTTCAGAATTCCGACCAGTCGTCTTCGGCGAGCGCGGGTTCCGCCCGCAGGGCAAGGTTGCCGCGGGCCTGCAGAGTCTGCGCGCCAGGCCGCTTGCTCTTGTTGAAGGCGAAGACGCTGGCCGGCTGGCCGCCTTCAGCCTGCCCAGTCCGGAACTGGCCTACCTGCTTGGCAAGGTCCTGCGCCTCCTCGGCCAGCGAGCGTGCCGCGGCCGTTGACTGTTCCACCATGGCAGCGTTCTGCTGGGTCATCCGGTCCATTTCGCCAATCGCGGCGTTCACCTGCTGGAGGTTGACCGACTGGGCCTCGGTTGCCTGGGCGATGGCGGTGACAGAGGCATTGATCTCGCCGATGCTGCCGACGATCTTGCCCAGCAACTCGCCGGTCTCGTTGACGAGGCGCACGCCCCCTTCGACCTGCTCGGTCGAACCGGTGATCAGCGCCTTGATGTCGCGCGCCGCATCGGCTGATCGTTGGGCGAGTGCTCGCACCTCGTTGGCCACCACGGCAAAGCCCTTGCCGGCATCGCCGGCCCGAGCGGCCTCAACGCCGGCGTTCAGCGCAAGGAGATTCGTCTGGAATGCGATCCCGTCGATCACGTTGATGATCTGGGTGATCTCGCGCGCGCCCTGCTCGATTTCGGTCATCGCCCCGATCGCACGGCGCACAGTCTCGCCGCCCTCGGTGGCTTCACGATGCGCTTCGGCGATGGCTGCCTGCACCTTGCCCGCGCCGGTCGCAGTATCGCGGACGATTGTTGTCACCTGGTTCATGGCCGCGGCGGTTTCTTCCAGGCTTGCGGCCTGCTGCTCGTTGCGCAGTGCAAGGTCGTCTGATGCCGCCCGGATCTCACCAGATCCGGTGGCCACGCTGGAGGCGGATCCGGCGACGCGTTCGATCAGGCCGCCCAGCTGGGCAATGGTGCCGTTGTAGCCAAGCCGCAGCGGCTCGTATTCGGGCGTGAACGGCGTATCGATGGCGTGATTGAGATCGCCCTCGGCCAGCCGGTCGAGTGCGCCGGAAAGCGCGTCGACTACGGCCTTCTGCGCCTCCTCGGCGCTCCGCCGGTCGAGCGCGGCCTGGCGGAACACGCCCAGCGCACGGTTGAGGTCGCCGATCTCGTCCGGCCGCGCGACATCCGCATCGGCTCCGGCGGAGAGATCGCCGGCAGCCATCCGGGTCATCGCTCCGGCGGCGTAAGCCAGGGGGACGATCACCTCCCGGGCGAGATGACGGCGGCTGTAGAGGATCAGGGCCACGATTCCGGCAGCAAGCGCGGATAGCAGCATCAGCGTGAATACAAGCGCGCGAGCCGCCTTTTCTGCCGTTTCCGCCTTGTCGCGCTGGACATGGTCCAGGAGCGTCAGGGTCGCGGCGTGGTGCTTCGCGTAAAGTTCGCCCAGACGGGCATGAGCACGATCAATTCGCGCGTGATCGCCGGATTTGAGGGCAGGCACAAATTCCGAATCGACGGATGTCCAGAACGCATCGGCAGTGGTCGTGGCGATATTGATGTCCGCACGGACGCCGTCGTTGATCGGCGCCTGTGCCCAGAACGCCTTCCGGTCCAAGTAGACTTTGTGCTGTTCCTGCAGCCGGTTGAGAAATTCCACTCTGCGTTCAGATTCATCAATCGCGAGAGTAGCGTCGAGAAATCCTTCGACCACGAAGAGCGGCGGCGGCAGGAGATCCGCTTCCAACGCGTTCATCTGCTGCTCAGCACGGTGGTGAGGCCCGCCGAAGCGGATCTGCTGGATGCCGATGGCTGCGATCAACAAGGCCGCGATCAATCCGCCCAGGATTGCCCATCCGCCGATCTGGATTTTGCGTTGAAGGTTCATATGTCTTTCCGTCGTCTTTTGTTTCTGGGTGAGCACGCCGACCCGATGGCTATTGCTCGTCGCTCCCGCTCTAGCGCCTGCGCGCCAACACTGGATTTTTGTGGCTCTTAGGGAATGTCCGTAGCGGGCGGTGACCCTTCGCTATGGCTGGGCGGCTAAACCCGGGCGCAAGGCAGAAAAGGACAAAGGTCGCCATGCATGAAGCAAGAGTTCTGGTCGTCGACGATTCAGCCGCCATGCGCGCGCTGTTCAGCGATGTGCTCGATCAGGCGAAGAACGTAACCGTGGTCGGAGCGGCCGCTAATGCCGATGACGCCCGCCGGCAGATAGCCGAGCTCAAGCCAAACGTGCTCACACTCGATGTCGAGATGCCGGGGATGAGCGGAATCGAGTTTCTGGCCGAGGTCATGCAGACTGCGCCCTTACCGGTGGTGATGCTCTCGAGCCTCACCCAGGCAGGCACCGAAACTTCGCTCAGGGCCTATGATCTCGGTGCCGTCGAATGCTTTCCCAAGCCGCTCAAGGCCACGCCGGAGCAATTCGCCAAGACCGTCGGCAAGCTCGGAAAGATCGTGCTCGCCGCCGCCAACAGCAACATGCGCGACCGCAGCGCAAGCCATGCGCGCCGTGTCGCCGATGCGGCTGCGGCACCTGCCTTTTCCTGGAACGGCCACATCGTCGCGATGAGCGCCTCGCTCGGCGGGATCGACGCGTTGCGCCTGGTCCTCGGCGATTATCCCGCCAACTGCCCACCAACCGTCATCGTGCTAAACGCCGAACCAGCGGTTGTCGAAGCTTTCATCAACCGGATCACCGACGAAGCGGCATGTTCCGTCCGGGTCGCGAGTGATGGCGCCCAATTGACCCAGGGCGTTGTCCACATCGCCTGCGATCCTTCGCGCCACGTCCTGTTCGAGGCGGGCCAGCCTCCGCGGCTGCGACTGCTCGACCGCGAGCCGGTGGAAGGCGCCCGGCCGTCCGCCAACTTGCTTTATGGGACCATCGCGCGGGCCGGCGTGCCTGCCCTCGGTGTGGTCCTCACCGGTATGGGCGAAGACGGCGCCAAGGGCCTCAAGCTGCTGCGCGACGCCGGCAGCGACACCATTGTTCAGGATGCGGCCTCGGCAACCTTCGCGGAAACCCCTGCAGCTGCTATTG
>DASTGC010000289.1:0-2217 GCA_035719485.1 Novosphingobium sp. | reverse complement strand
CCATCTGGCTGACGAATGAGCGGTCGATCTTGACCACGTCTACCGGCAAATCGCGCAAATGCGACAGTGAGGAATAGCCGGTGCCGAAATCATCGAGAGCAATTCGGACGCCTGCTTCATGCAGCAGATGAAGGGCTCGCGTCACATAGTCAGTGCCGCGCGCGATAAATACGTGTTCTGTGATCTCGATCTCAAGCTGCGCGGGCGCTACCCCCAGGCGGTCGACCAGGCTCAGAAATCGCTCGGCGTAGTCGTCGCGCAGAAATTCGGCGGGAGCCGCATTGATCGCGACCCGCTCAATGTGCAGACCGTCCGCGTTCCAGGTTGTCAGATCAGTCAGCACCGCCTCCTGCATGACCCGCCCGAGTTCGGAGGCGATTTCGTACTCGCGAAAAGCAGCGGCGATCGCGGCCGGGGAGCGCAGTTGTCCCCCGACGGACAGCCGCAGCAACGCCTCAACGCCGCGGATGTGCCCGGTCCCGAGGTCGACCTTGGGTTGATAGAATGGCTGGATGCCCTGGTAGGAAAGTGCTGCTCGAGCAAACTCAAGCTGCGCGGCGGTTTGTTCCATGTCGCGGCGCATCGCCTGATGAAACATTCGTGTCCCGCCACGCCCGTCTGACTTGAGCGCCAGAAGCGCGGTATCGGCATTGCTGAACAGCTCATCCGCCGATTGCCCGTCACGCGGGAACAGGGCGCCCCCAATGCTGGCATGGGTGCTGAGTTCGCGTCCGTCGAACATCACCGGTTGTTTGATCCGGTTCTGGATCGATGCTCCGGCACGCAGGAGATCGACTTCGCCGCTCACGTTGCGCAGGATGACCGCAAACTCGTCACCACCGAGTCGAGCCACGAAATCATTTTCGCGTACGCAAGCCGCCAGGCGCTCGCCAAAGCTGGTCAACAGGAAGTCTCCCGCCTGATGGCCCATGGTGTCGTTGACATGCTTGAAGTGGTCAAGGTCAACCAGCAGCAGTCCGAGGCATTCGCCCGATGACGCACAGCGCTGCGTCGCTTTCGCCAGCTCGGCTTCGAAGGCCCGCCGGTTGGGTAGCAGCGTCAGCGCGTCGTGGTCGCTCGACCATTGCAGTTGCTCACTGGCTTGGCGCATAGCGGTGATATCCCGTGAAACCGCCAGCAGCCGTGTGACCTGTTCTGCGTCGTCGGCCATTGGAGTAAGGACCACATCCCACCACCGGGGCTTCCCCGTCGCGGTAGGACAGAACCCGGAAAACCGAGCTGCCTGGCCCTCCCGTGCTTTTGCCAGTGCTTCGCGCACGCGAGCTTGCTCTGCAGGCGGCCATAGCTGCGGCCATTCCGATCCGATCAGGGCATCTGCCGAGGAAAGTTCCAGTGCCCGCAGGCCCGGTTCGTTGATCAATTCGAGGGTGCCGTCCGGTGCGAGGATCTTGATGCAGTCAATGCTAGCATCGAGGATGCCACGATTAAGGGTTTCGATCTCCCGTAAGGCAGCCTTCATAAGATGATTATCGGTCAGATCGTGCAGGGCTCCGATCAGCCGCGTTGGCTTGCCGTCATTATCGCGCAGGATTGAGATGCGATCCAGGACCGGGGCATATGTGCCATTGGCTCGGCGCAGGCGGTATTCGACAGAGACAAAGTCCGCTGTGGGGTCCGACAGCATCGGCGCGGTAAGCGCCAGTACGGTGGAGCGGTCCTCAGGATACATGCGTTGGAGGATCCAGCCACCGGTCCCTCCCAGGTTATTCGGCTCATAGCCGAACCAGCTGCGGTGTCCGGTATTCCAGACCATCTCATCGGTCTCGATGTCGAGTTCCCAGATCAGATCCCCGGTCGCCTGGGTCGCCATGCGATATCGCGCTTCGGTCTGACGGAGCTGGTGCTCGGCGAGCGCGTGCTGATGGATGTCTCCGACGAACCCTTCCAGAAAGAGCGGCTCTCCGTCCGACGCATAGTGCGCACAGCCGCGCTCGGACACCCAGCGGATCTCGCCCGAGGCATGGACGATGCGATAGCGGATCTGAAACTTGCAACGCCCGCGGATTGCCCCGGCCACAGCGGCTGTGACCCTGGTCCGGTCCTCGGCGTGAATGATCTCTTCCCACGTCAACTCCCCAGTGAGGAAGCTCGATGCCGGGTGCCCGGTCAGCCACGCCGTTGCATCACTGACGAACTGGATCCGCCACGGGGGCGTAACCTCACAACGGTACACGACCCCGGGAAGGTTATCGACGA
>DASTGC010000288.1:0-3521 GCA_035719485.1 Novosphingobium sp. | reverse complement strand
AGAAATACTCGATCTGGTCGGCATAGATGTTGGGCGTCGCCGCCTCCACCGTGGCCGGCAGGTTGAGGATGATCGGGTGTTCGGGGGTGGGCTGCAGCACCCGCATCACCGCCTCGCAGCATTCGATCGAGAAATCGAGCTCGGCCGTGGAGAAGGTCTCCGGCGAATATTCGAAGTGCCAGTCCGTCTGCGGGAACCGGGCCGCATTGTCACGCAGGTGCTTGGCGCCCGTCTCCGCGATCCCGCGCACCTCGGCCCGCTCCATGCCGAACACCACCTGACGCCACAGCGGCGAGACCGCGTTGTAGACGTGGACGATGGCCGAATGGACGCCGGCCAGGCTCTCGAACGAGGTGGCGATCAGGTCGGCCCGGGCCTGGGTCAGGACCTGGACCTTCACGTCGCCGGGAATGCGCCCGCTGTCCACGAGGCCGCGGATAAAGTCGAACTCGGTCGCCCCGGCGGCGGGGAAGCCGACCTCGATCTCCTTCAGGCCGACCTTGAGCAGCAGGTCGAAGAACCGGTTCTTCTTCTCGGCGCCCATTGGATCGATCAGCGACTGGTTGCCGTCACGCAGGTCGGTAGAAAGCCAGCGCGGGGCCCTGGTGATGGTACGGCCCGGCCACTGGCGGTCGGGCAGGTTGATTTGCGGGAACGGGCGGTACTTGACCGACGGATCTTTGAGCATGGTCATGATCGGAACTCGATAGGCCGGCGGCGGCCGGATGGCGACTGTGGCGAAGGTTCTGTCCCCTGGGCGCCGCGCGCGCCGGGGAGGACCGACGCGTCAGCTCACGCCCAAGGGCGCATAAGTCGCAGGGTAAGGCCAAGCCGCGAATTCATGAGGCCAGCCTATGGGCACGGCGGGGCGGGATGTAAAGGGCGAAGGCGCCGAATATTCCAGCTCGGGTCGGCGAAACGGGCTTAGTCCGTTGCAGCCACAAGCTGGTCGAACAGATCGAGGTAAGCCAGCGCCGAAGCGGCGGCATCGTGATGGGCGACCGGCAAAGCGCGCCTTCCCATCGTGGAGAACGGCAGGGCGAGGGTTCGCTCCAATGCCAGGGCTATGGCAGCCGCGTCGTGCGGCACCACTTCACCGCTCACCGGATCGGACAACAGGGAGGCGAGGGCAGGCGTACAGTCTGTCGCCACGACTGGAACATCGGCGGCCAGCGCCTCGACGACGACAGCGGGATACCCTTCATAGCGGGAGGTCAAGACAAGGGCGGCAGCTTCGGTCAGGCGTTCGGGCAGGTCGGTGGCATAACCCGGCATATCCACGTCGGCCGCGATGCCGAGGCGCTTGGCAAGGCGGGTTAGTGCAGGTCGTTGGTACCCCTCTCCGAAGATGACGAGGCGGGCAGGAATGCGCGCGCGCAAACGAGCGAAAGCCTGCAGGGCCAGTGCCATGTTCTTCTGTGGCTCCAGCCGGCCGATCGCCAGGACGATCGGTGGAGTTCCGGCAGGAGGGGCTTGACGCGGCAGCGCCGTGTAACCGGCAGGAAGGTTGGGCTCCGCGATGACCACAACCGGCTTTTCGCCGATCATCGAGCGCTCCGTTGCGGCCAGCTCGGGAGCCATGTGCACTATGCAATCGATCGGGCTGACGTAGGCTCCCAGGCAGAATGCGGCGATCTTTGAGAGGGGCCCGGGAAGTGCCGGCAGAAGTGGATTGCTGACCTTGGCAACAATCGGCAACTTCGGAAATGCTCGGCGCAACGCATGGGCCACGATGAAATGAAAGTTGCCGGGAATATAGACAGCGTCTGGAGCCAATGCCGCAGCCCGTCGGGCCATGGCCCGTCCAAGACGCAGACGGGAGAGCAGGCTGCGGTGGATTGGCGGATCAAGTTCGACGATCGAGATGCGCGCATCGGCCTGGTCGATCATGCCGCCGCCCCGCGAGCCGCACAAGATGGTTACCTTGCGCCCCGCGTCTAGCCATTCGCGCGCCAGGGTGAGCGCCACTCGCTCCGTTCCGCCCCGATTGAAATCGTGAAAAGGAATGAGGATGTGACGGGCATCCATGGGCACCCCGGTAGCTGTTTGACGTTGTGCGGCAATGCAAAACGTTGCTGATTTCGCGGTCAGGTCGGCTTTGCGATCGAAGCGGCTGGTTACTCGCGTTGCGGCTGCAGGAAAGCTCGGCTAGTGGCAAGGCAATTCAGGAGGACAGCCCGTGACCGATCAGATTACCGAGTTTCGATTTGTGGCATCGGACGCTGCGCTTGGCGATCTGCGCACGCGGCTGGCGCTGACCCGCTGGCCTGAAGCCGAGACGGTTGAGGACTGGAGCCAGGGCGTTCCCCTCAGCGTGCTGCGAGAGCTCGTCGATTACTGGCGTGATGGCTATGACTGGCGCCGCTGCGAAGCCAGGCTCCACGCGCTCCCGCAATTCACGACAAAGATTGACGGACTGGATATCCATTTCATCCACCTGCGTTCGCGCCACGAAAATGCGCGTCCGCTGCTGCTCACCCATGGCTGGCCGGGCTCAGTGCTGGAGTTCGTCGACGCGATCCCACGGCTGGTCGATCCCGAGGCGCATGGCGGCACCGCGGCCGATGCCTTCCATGTCGTGGTACCCTCGCTTCCGGGCTATGGCTTTTCCGGGAAGCCCGAGAAGGCCGGCTGGAACCTCCATCGTACCGCCAACGCCTGGGCGGAGCTGATGAAGCGGCTCGGGTATGAGCGTTGGTTCGCGCAAGGCGGTGACTGGGGTTCGGCCCTGACCTGCATCATCGGCGCGCTGGCCCCTCCGGGATGCGCGGGGGTTCACGTCAACCTCATGGGTATCAAGCCGCCGGAAGAGTCGCTGGCCAATCCCACGCCGGAGGAGGCTCACGCCCTAGCCTGCAGCAAGTTCTACTACGATTCCGACAACGGCTACGCGACCGAACAGAGCACCCGGCCCCAGACGATCGGGTATTCGCTGGTGGATTCGCCAGTGGGGCTGGCCGCATGGATCCTGGAAAAGATCTATTTCTGGACCGATAACAACGGCAGCCCGTTCGATGCGATCAGCCGCGACAAGGCGCTGGATGAGATCACGCTCTACTGGCTGACGGCTAGCGGCGCGTCCTCGGCACGGATGTATTGGGAATCGCTGAACTGGACCAGGAAACGAGAACCGATAATCGTGCCGCTCGGCTATACTCTCTTCCCGCGCGAGATCTTCCCTACGCCCGTCGAATGGGTGCGTGCAGCCTGCCCGACCCTGGTCTATGGCAACAAGGCGGCGCGCGGCGGGCATTTCGCCGCGTGGGAGCAGCCCGAGATCTTCGTGGACGAACTGCGCGCTGCCTTCGCCGCGATGGACAACTAGCACAGGGGAACCGAGCGGACGCGGGCCGGTTGGCTCCCTGTCCGTTTCACGCTCTTTTCGTCCGACCCGGCAACGGCTAGGGCCCCCGAGCCCATGCCAGATATCGCCCGTATCCTTGCCGCCACATCCCCGCTCACGCTTGCCTCGCTGGCCCGGGGCGCGCAGCCCCTGATCATGGCCGACCTTGCCCGGGCGG
>DASTGC010000287.1:0-5578 GCA_035719485.1 Novosphingobium sp. | reverse complement strand
TGGGCGGCATGGTGCGCCACGGAGATGGCCTTGTCCGCAGCTTCGCGCTCGCAAGTCTCGAAGGCGAGGGCGAGGTCGCCCAGCATTTCGGGCGCGCCGTCGGCGGGCATGGCGAGGAGCTCGGCCCGGGCGATCATCGGGAAGGACAGCACGTTGGTCGGCCTGTCCTTGGCCCGCCATTCGCGGTTGAGAACATGGACCTCGGCATCGGAGGTGAACAGGACCGAGGCCGAGAGCCGTTGGTTGTCGAGCTCCGGAGCGACGGTCATCGCCGCCTCGGCCGCGGCTTCGGCGATGTCCGCCCAGTCCGTATCGGTCGGCCAGGGGTCTTCGATGTCGATCTGAAGTGCGAGCATTATGTGAGGCTAGGCCGTAAACTCATAAACGGCACCATCGAGGCGCCAAAATGGCGAACAGATCGGACCAAGGTGACCGCAGGGAGGGCTGGTGGCCCTTCCAAGGGCGCGTTGGTTCGAGATGGAAGCCATTTTGGCGTCCGGAGGATTTGACCAAAATGGCCACCTGCGGCGTCAGGAAAGCTTGAGATATCGACATATCCCTGCGCTTTCCTTCCTTGCATCCGGCCATTTTGCCTCAAACCTCGATGGTGCCGTCTACGAGATTACGACCTAGGGGAGGGGCGGCGATTGGGCAACCATTCCCTGCGTCCTCACGCATCTGGTCCCTCATAGGCCTGGACGATCCGGCCGACGATCGGGTGGCGCACCACGTCGGCCGCGTTGAAGCGGACTACCGAGATACCCTCTACGCCTTCCAGCCGCTTCACCGCGTCGGCGAGGCCGCTGAAGCTGTCGCCGCCGGGGATGTCGACCTGCCGGGGGTCGCCGCAGACCACCATTCGGCTGTTCTGACCGAAGCGGGTGAGGAACATCTTCATCTGCGCGGGCGTGGTGTTCTGCGCCTCGTCGAGGATGACGAAGGCATCGGCCAGCGTGCGGCCGCGCATGAAGGCGATCGGCGCCACCTCGATTTCGCCCGAGGCCATGCGCCGCTCGACCTGCTCGGGCGGCATGCAATCGTAGAGGGCATCGTAGAGCGGACGGAGATAGGGATCGACCTTCTCCTTCATGTCGCCGGGGAGGAAGCCCAGCCGCTCGCCCGCTTCTACCGCCGGGCGCGAGAGGATCAGGCGCTGGACCGAGCCGTTCATCAGCTGGGAGACCGCCTGGGCCACGGCGACGTAGGTCTTGCCGGTGCCGGCCGGGCCGAGGGCGAAGATCACGTCGTCCCTGGCGAGGCTGCGCATGTATTCGATCTGCGTTGCCGAGCGCGGCACGATGGTCTTGCGGCGGGTGCGGATCATGATCGGCGGGGCATCGTTGCCGCCAGTGATGATGCCTTCCAGAGTCGGCTCGTTCGACATGGCGATGAGCGATTCGACCGCGCCCGGATCGATCTCCTGCCCGCTCATGATCCGTTGGTGCATGCCCTTGAGCACATCGCGCGCCCTTGCCACAGCATCCTCGCCGCCCTCGATCTGGATCCGGTTGCCGCGGGCGGCGATATAGACGCCGAGGCGGTTCTCGATCAGCACAAGGTTGGAATCGAACTGCCCGAACAGGGCGCCCAGCACGGTGGGCTCGTCGAATTCCAGTTCCGCCCTCGCGCGCCGCGAACTTTCGCGGCGGACATCGGAGGACCAGGGATGCGCCATCCCTTCGGTGGCGCGAGCAGTTTTGCGGGCCATGCGCTCCTTTCACAGGGGCTCGCCAGTGGGCGAGTCCTGAAAGCGAAGATAGGCGCCGGGATGTTACAAACAAGCGGCGCTGCGGTGCAGCGATGTGGAAAACAGGGGCGGTGGCTGGCGAAGCCTCAACGCAACAGGTCAGCCTTTAGAGCAACCGCCCGCTCAGCGAATTCGGCCCCGCCGCGACGAGCTCCACCTCGACCAGGTCACCGATCGCGGCCTCGCCGTCGAAGTGCACCGATTGCAGCCAGGGCGACTTGCCGAGCCACTGGCCGGGGTGGCGGCCCTTGCGTTCGACCAGCACCGAGCAGTGCCGGCCGACCGACGCTCTGTTGAAGGCGTGCTGGCTGGCGTTGAGCGCTGCCTGCAGGCGCTGCAGCCGCTCGTCCATCACCTCGGCCGGGACCTGGTCCGGCATAGTGGCAGCAGGGGTGCCGGGGCGGGGACTGTACTTGAAGCTGAAGCATTGTGCGTAAGCCACTTGCTCAACCAAGTTCAGAGTTTGCGCGAAGTCTGCCTCGGTCTCCCCCGGGAAGCCCACGATGAAATCGCCGGAGATGGCGATATCGGGCCGGGCGGATCGCACCCGGTCCAGGATTTCCAGGTAGGATTCAGCTGTATGTGAGCGATTCATCGCCTTGAGAATGCGGTTTGAACCCGATTGCACCGGCAGGTGGAGGAACGGCATCAGCTTGTCGACCTCGCCATGGGCGGCGATCAGGCCCGGGGTCATGTCGTTGGGATGGCTGGTGGTATAGCGGATGCGGGCGAGGGCCGGCATGTCCGCCAGGTGCCTGATCAGGCCGTCGAGCCCCACGGCGCGGCCGTGAGGGTCTTCACCCGACCAGGCATTCACGTTCTGCCCGATAAGGGTGAGCTCCCGCGCCCCGGCCTCCACCAGCTTCTCCGCTTCTTCAGCGATGGCACTGAACGGACGCGATATTTCCGCGCCGCGCGTATAGGGCACCACGCAATAGGTGCAGAACTTGTCGCAGCCTTCCTGCACGGTGAGGAAGGCGCTCGGCCCCACCTTGCGGCCCCCATGTCCCCTGGCGGGGAGGGCGGCGAACTTGGCCTGGGCGGGCATGTCGGTATCGACCGCGCGGCGTCCTGCCGTGGCCTCGGCGATCATCTCGGGCAAGCGGTGGTAGGCCTGGGGGCCGACGACCATTTTCACCGCTGGGGCTCTGGCCATGATCTCCTCGCCCTCGGCCTGGGCGACGCACCCGGCGACCGCGATCAGGGGGCTCGAGCCATCGTCGCGCCGCAACCGGCCGATGTCGGAGTAGACCTTCTCCGCCGCCTTCTCGCGGATGTGGCAGGTGTTGAGGACGACGAGGTCCGCGTCTTCGCCTTCCGGCGCCGGGGCGATGCCCTGCGCGCCGAGCAGCTCGGCCATGCGCTCGCCATCGTAGACGTTCATCTGGCAGCCGAAGCTCTTGACCCGGTAGGTCTTGGGGGCAGGGACAGGGGTGGTCATGGCGGCGCCCCATAGGTCATTTCGCCCGCCGGTTCGAGTCTCGATGAGTGCCCGGCGGGATGCCGTCAGTCGTCGCCCTCGGCACGGTCGTGCGCTTCGGCCAAGGCCGGTGCGGGGGCGAGGGTCGGGAGGGCGCCGCCGGCGACGGCCAGCGGACGGCCGAGCGCCTCAGCCAGTGCGGCCTCGATCCGGGCCCGCGCCTCGGCCGAGACCGCCTTGCGCCCCCCCATGCCCTCGGGCGAAAAGGGCTCGAGAAAGCGGACCGTTACCGGGAACGAGCCCGGCCGCGCCAGCACGCGCAGGGCATTGGCGAGCCCCGGCTCGTCGCCATACCAGCCGATCCATCGCGCCAAGGAACCGTAGTCGAGCAGGACCGGCTGGACCATGATTCCGGGCGGCGGGGGCTCGAGGACCTTGAGCATGGCGGTTTTGAACGGCAGCAGGGTCTGCCCGTCGGTGGTGGTCCCTTCCGGGAAGATCGCCACCGCATGATTGTCGGCCATGGCCGCGCGCAGGTCGTTGATCTGTGCCGCCACGCCGAGGCGCGCCTCGCGCTGGACGAAGACCGTGTGGTTGAGCCCCGCCAGCCAGCCGATCACCGGCACCTGGGCGACTTCCGCCTTGGCGACGAAGGCCGTGCCGCTCGCCCCGGCGAGGACCAGGATGTCGAACCAGGTGAGGTGATTGGCCATGAGGAAGACATCGCGCTTCAGGCAGGTGCCTTCGATCCGCACCCGCGCGCCGAGGATCCGCGCAACCGTCCCGAGGACCAGGCGCGGTAGTGGGGAACGGCGGAGAACCGCATGGCACAGGTAATGGACGGGAACGCCGACCGTGACCGTCAGCACGATCAGCAGGACCCGCAGCTGGATGCGCAGGCTGGCCGCCAGTCCGATCCGCGGGGCGGCGATCGGCGCGGCGGCTGGGGTTTCGGTCGACGCGGCAAGAGGCGGCCGCTGATCAGGTGCCGGAGTCACCCTCACCCTTTTCGGCGCCGACGCGCACGCCAAACAGCTCCATCCGGTGATCGACCAGGCGATAGCCGAGCCGTGCGGCGATCTGGCGCTGGAGTGCCTCGAGCTCGGGATCGACGAATTCGGTGACCTTGCCGGTCTCCACGTCGATCATGTGATCGTGGTGCGCCTCGGGCGTGGCCTCATAGCGGGCCCGGCCATCGCCGAAATCATGCCGGTCGAGGATCCCGGCTTCCTCGAACAGGCGCACCGTGCGGTAAACCGTGGCGATAGATATCCGATGGTCAATTGCCGCTGCGCGGGCATGCAGTTTGTCGACATCGGGATGGTCTTCGCTCTCGGAGAGGACGCGCGCGATCACCCGCCGCTGGTCGGTTATTCTCAGGCCTCGCTCGGCGCAGAGCGCCTCGATGTCGATGGGTTGGTGCACGTTCGGTCCGTCGCCCCGTCCTTATAAGGCCATGCGATGGCTGCGAGCCGCGCATGAAAAAGCCTCACCCGATATGGACCGGGGGAGGCCTTTTCGCAACAGTTCAGGCGACCGGCTCACCGCTATGGGCGAGCAGCCGGGAGGCGGTCAGGCCGAGGCCTTGCGTCCCCGCGCCGGCTTGGCACCGGGCTTGCGGCCCAGGCCGATCTTCTTGGCCAGTTCGCGGCGTTTCTCCGCATAATCGGGCGCGACCATCGGATAGTCAGCCGGAAGGTTCCAGCGGGCGCGGTACTGTTCCGGCGTGAGGTTATAGTGCGTCATCAGGTGGCGCTTGAGCATTTTCAGCTTCTTGCCATCTTCCAGGCACACAATGTGATCCGGCTTGATCGAAGAGCGGATCGACACGGCCGGTTCAGGCGGCGTTTCAACTTCCGGTGCGGACTGACCGAGGCCAGACAGGGCGCCGTAAACGTTTGTGATCAGTGTGGGCAGGTCCCCAACCGAAACGCTGTTGTTACTGACGTGGGCAGCAACGATATCTGACGTGAGCGTGATGAGTGTCTCGTTCATGTCGGCCTGGGAGTTTTCCATTTCGGGCAATCCTTGAATTCTTGCGACTGTTTTTCTTTGTGGCCGAGGCAAGTTGCTTTGCCTGTGTGGGCGCAAATCTTCTTTGCGCCCGACAGTTCCCTGAAACAAGGGGAAAATTCGAATTACGCCCGAATCCGGAGCGAAATTTCGGTTATTTTCCCATATGGGGTCAGTCTTCGTCGCCGCAGGCGAAAGTGATCGCATCGATCCGCGCCCCCGTCAGTGTCCGATAATAGTTGGGGCGTAGTCCGACCGGTCGAAATCCATGGGCAAGATAGAGTGCTTCGGCCGTGTTGCCGCGACGCATTTCGAGCAACAGCCGCCGTGCGCCCCGTTCACGGGCGGCCAGCGCAAATCGTTCGAGCAGGCGCCCCCCCACGCCGCGCCGCCGGAAC
>DASTGC010000286.1:0-6107 GCA_035719485.1 Novosphingobium sp. | reverse complement strand
GACCTCGCCCTGGTCGAGCAGGTTTCCGGCGGCTGGGGCTGGGCCAATGTCTCGGCCGGCCCGCGCTACACCCACACCAGGCTCTCGCCGGTGGACCCGGGCAACAGCCGTCGCGGTTCACGCTGGGACCTTGGCCTGCAGACTGACGGCGCGCTCGACAGCCCGGGCTGGCGGCTGAGCTGGCTCGGCTCCTACGGCGTGGTCGACGAGGAATACCAGGCGCAGCTGGAGCTCGGCCGCAAGATCGGCAGCAAGGGCCTGCGACTGGGAATCGAGGGCGGCGTGCAGGGTGACCCGAGCTACCGCAAGGTGAGAGGCGGAGCCTTCATTGCCGCGGCGCTCGGCACCATCGAGGTCCAGGTCGGCGGTGGCGTCAGCAAGGAACGAGGGCAGTCCTCGTGCGGCTATGCCAGCATTTCGTTGGCCAAGGTGTTCTGAGCCGGGCCGTAGGCGGCAGGCTCAGAACCCGAAGCCGCCGCCCAGCATTCCGCCGAGGCCGCCGCGGCGGGGTCGCTGCTCCTGCTGCTGGCCCCGCGCATCGTCGCCCCCGCTCATGCCGCCCCCCATTGCGCCCATGCCCCCCATTCCGGGCATGTCCATCCAGCTGGTGGTGGACTTGTGGCGCACGCGGGCGGTCCATTGCAAGTTCCACGCCGCCTTGGGATTGGCCGGGCGCGGAGGATAGCTGAAATCTTCCTCCGGACCGAAGGCGGTCAGCGTGCCCATGCGGAACTGCCCGGCATCGCGGATCACCTCGGCGGGGATCGCGCAGGAGGTCTTTTCCGGCGGCAGCACGGTGCGATCGCGTACCAGCCCGGCGACGGTTGACGGCGAGAGCCAGTCCCCCAGCCCGCCGCCGAACTGGCGCGTGGCGGAACTGGACCACATCACCATGTCGCCCATCTCGCCGCGCTGGTTCATCGAGCCGCCGAACAAGCCGGCAAGATAACCGGTCGCATCGGGAATCGCATCCCAGGCCAGCAGTCGCGAGCCGGAAGGCAGCGAACGCAGGCGGGTGGATAGCGGGGCCATGAAGTCGTGCGCGAGGGTGAAGCTGATTTCGGGCGAATAGTTGCCCGCGATCCGGTGCGCGCCGATCAGCGAGGAACCGGGCTTCACGAACTTGTTGTCCTCCGCCGGCCACCGCCCGAATGTGCGGCTGTTGGCGGGCGTAGGACCCCAGTCGCGCAGGATCGTGGTCGACCACAGGCCCGGCGGCATCTGCCCGGCCGCGAGCCTGGCGAAATCGATGATGACCGGCTGGCCGGGACCCGCATGTTCGCCGCAGCCCCAGTAGATCAGCATGCGCCCCTTGGGCCGCTGGCCTTGCGGGAATTCCTCGGGCGCGCGCTCTTCACGGGGTGTGGTGAGTGGGACGGACTTTCCGAGGAGGGCGCCATCAGGCATGTAGTGATCGGCCTTGGGCGCGCCGGTGGTGGGCGCGGCGCTGGAGCCGAGGCGCAGGTAGAGCTCGCGCTGGACCTGGTTGCCGCCGCGCCCGCCGCCGAACATCATCGCCGCGCCCATCCCGCCGCGCCCGCCTGCACCAGCGCCTGATACCGTACCGGCACGCATGTCGTAGCGGGCGACGGGGCCGCTGGTCGGTTTCTGCTGCGCCCCTCCCGGCACGGCCGCGAACACGGCGATCCCGCTGGCAAGAGCGGCAAGAGTGGTGATGCGGGATAAGGACTTCGTTGTCATGGCAGGACCCCGTGAAACGAAACTACGGGGAGTGGATACCTCGGCGACGCAGGAGTCAACGACTTCAATCAAATTGTCGTGAGTTCGATTCCCAGAAATTCAATACAAAGCCTTGCCAAAGCCCCACCCTTTTTCGGCGACCCACTCGGCCACCTCGTCTCGGTTGAGGCCTCCGGCATCCTGCATGTCGCGGGTGGCGATAAGCACAGCGGCGGGTAGCGGCTGGTCGAACTGCACGCCGCGCAGTCCGTCGCGCTCCCAGACGATGGTACCGAAGGCCTCGTGCGGGCCCCAACGCAGGAGAACTTCCCGAGCGACAGGCAGAGCGCCATGGGTGAAAACCTTCGCTCCACCCAGCGAAATGTCGCACAGTACCACGCGCACCGTGCCCGAATGCATGTCGGCAAAGGCCGGGAGCCGCAAGCGCAGGCGGCTCGCACCGCGCTTGGCCGAGTAACCCGAACCATCCTCTCCTATAGCCATCTTCCCGTTTGCGACCTCAGGGCTTTTTGGTCGTGTAAGGCAGATGCAAACGGCTGGAAAGTTATATTAATTTCATGTTCAAAGGAGATCTGAACACTTGGCGCGGATAATTCAGCCAGCAAGGCTCACACGCCCGGCAGCATGGCGCACCAGCCGTCCGGCGAGTTCCAGTTCGAGCAGGGCCAGTTGCACCGCCGCCGCGCTATGGCCGCACTGACGGATCAGTTCGTCAACGCTGACCGGAGCCGTTGTGAGCAGGCTGGCGATGTCAGCGGGGTCGGCGGGCTCGAGCGCGCCGGCTAGGGCGAAAGTTGGAGCCGCCTCGCGGAAAGTGCTGCGTGGTTGACCAGTGAAGCCTTCGAGCAGCTCGATGACGTCTTCAGGGCGTTGGCAGAGTACAGCACCGTCACGGATCAGCTGGTTGCAGCCGTGGGAGCGGCTGTCGAGCGGGGAGCCGGGGATGGCCATGACCTCGCGCCCCATCTCCCCGGCTAGGCGCGCGGTGATGAGGGAGCCCGATTTCCACGCGGCCTCGACCACCAGCGTACCGGCTGCGATGCCGGCAATGATCCGGTTACGGGCTGGGAAGTGGCGGGCGAGCGGTTCGGTACCTGCCGGTTGCTCGGCCAGCAGCAGGCCTTCGTTGGCGATCTGCTCCTGCAGGGCGGCGTGTTCGGGCGGATAGGCTAGATCGATCCCGCTGGCGATCACACCGATAGTCCCGCCGCCATCCATCCCCTGGGCCAGTGCACCCTGATGGGCCGCGCCGTCGATGCCCCGGGCAAGGCCGGAGACCACAGCATAGCCGGCCTCCGCCAGCGCCCCGCCGAACTCCCGCGCCAGCCGCACCGCCGCCGCCGAGGCATTGCGCGCGCCGACCACGGCGACGGCTGGCCGGGCGGCCAGTTCGGCCTGGCCGCGGGCGATCAGGATCGGCGGGGCGCCTTCGCTCTCGCGCAGGAGGGCGGGGTAATCGGCACTGTCGTCGAACAGGAAGCGCGCACCGGCCTTGCGCACGGCGGCGATCTCGTCCGCCACCCGGGCCTCGCTCGCCGGGCGATAGGCTGCGCCGCGCCGCCCCACGAGGTCGGGCAAGGCATCCAGTGCGGCCGCGGCCGAGCCGAACCGCGCGACCAGCTGGCGATAGCTGACCGGACCGACGTTGGGCGAGCGCAGCAGGCGGATGCGGGCGAAAGCCTCACCCTGATCCAGCGTTGCGGCCGCACCCGCCCCAACCCCCGACATCGCGCTACTGGCCCTTGCTGCCGACGCGCGGCTCCGTCCCCTGACGCAGGCGGGCGATGTTGGCGCGGTGGAGCCACAGGACCAGCGCGGAGAGGCCCGCCAGCACTGCCGCTTCCAGCAGCATGTCCAGCGCCAGCGCGGCGACGGGCGCGACCATAGCCGCACTCATCCCCCCGAGCGAGGAAATGCGCGTGATCGCCAGCATGCCGAGCCAGACCACCGCGTAGGCGAGCCCGATCGGCCAGGCCAGCGCCAGCGAAACGCCCATCAGCGTGGCGACGCCCTTGCCCCCCCTGAATCGCAGCCAGACGGGAAAGCAATGCCCCAGCACCGCCGCCGCGCCGCCGAACGCCGCCTCTCCCCCGAGGTGGCGCGCAACGAGCACCGCCACCGCGCCCTTGGCGAGATCGAACAGCAGCGTGGCTGCGGCGAGCCCCTTGCGTCCGGTACGTAGCACGTTGGTCGCGCCGATATTGCCTGATCCGATCGCGCGCAGGTCTCCCGCCCCGGTGAGCCGGGTGAGGATCAGACCGAAGGGGATCGAGCCGAGCAGGTACCCCGCCACGATAGCCAGCAGGTTTGCGGCCAAAACGTTTGCACCCGCGTCCATTCACCGATCCCTCATAATTGGAACCGCAATAGCGGCAGTCCTTGCATTCGGGCAGAGAGAAAATAGGGATAGCGCCGCTATGGCCCAATCCGCCCCACAAACCGCCGCCGAGCCACAGGTCGATCCCGGCGCGCCAGTCCTGCTGTTCGATTCGGGCGTCGGCGGGCTGTCGGTGCTCGACGAGGTACGCGCGCTGCTGCCGGGGGCACCGGTGATCTATGCGGCGGACACGGCCGGACTGCCCTATGGCTCGAAAAGCGAGGCGGAAATCGCCGCGCGGGTTTCGGGCCTGCTCGGGCGGATGACCGAGCGGCTTCACCCGCGGCTCGTCTGCATCGCCTGCAATACGGCCAGTACTATCGCGCTTGCCGCCGTGCGTGATGTGCTGGAGGTGCCGATTGTCGGAACCGTACCGGCAATCAAGCCAGCCGCCGCCCTGACTCGGACCGGCGTGATCGGCCTGCTCGGCACCGCCCAGACCATCCGCCAGGGCTATGTCGACCGGCTGGAAGCGGAGTTCGCCAGTGGCAAGACCCTGCTGCGCCATGCCGCGCCAGAACTCGTCGGCGCGGCCGAGGCGCACCTGCGCGACGAACCGATCGATCCCGGGGTCTTCGCACGCGCTGCCCAAGGGCTCCGGAGCCAGCATGGCGGTGAGCGGATCGACACGGTGGTGCTGGCCTGCACCCATTTCCCGCTGGTCGCCCCCCAGCTGGCGGAAGCCTTCGGTCCCGACGTGCGGTTCGTCGATGGCGCGGCCGGGATAGCCCGGCGGATTGCCTATCTGACAGAAGGCCAGCCATTCGCCCGCCGCGAACCGGATCTTGCCCTGTTCACCACCGGAGCCGAATGCACCGAGCCTTGGGCGGGCCTGCTGCCCTCGCTCGAATCCCGCGGCCTTGGCCGGGTAGGCCGGTTCTGATGGATATCGTGTGACTCACCGCCTGAACCTTTTCCTGGTGGCCTTGGCGATCGTCATCGGCATTCCCTATTACTGGCTCCTGCTGGAGAACCCGTCCGCCAAGGTCGCGCCCTTTCCCGTCAAGCTCGAAGACCTGCGGCGCCTGGGAGATTCGCTGCCCGGTGCCCGGCCGCAATCCGTCACCATGACCGTCGTCGCCTGGGACCGCACGCCAGGCACGTTGCTCGCCGCCGGGTCGGGCGTGAAACGACGTCTCTACTCCGTGCAGAGCTTCCGCCTCGACTATGCGGATCGCCCTCCGGTGGTAATCGGCACGGGCACGACAGGAGCCCTCGCCACCTTCCGTCGCATCGAGACCTTTTTGGACCAGCACCAAAGATTGGTGGATGCCGACATGCGCACGGCCAGCGTGATCATTGCCCTCGACGAGAGCCCGGAAAGCCTCGGCGGCCTCGCCGAGTTCGCCAACTTCGGCGATACGGCGGTCCCGCTGACGCGGGCCCAGCTGAATCCGGCCCAACTTCCCTCGGCTTCCCGGGCCGCAGGACTGCCATGGCCCCCGAAGCTCGTCCTCGGCGCTGCCATCACCGGCAACCAACCCCGTCCCGTCGCGCCCGGCGTGGTAATCATCCCGACCGGCGCCCCGACCAGCGGCAGCGAGATGGTCTATGTTCGTCTTGCAAGCGGGCGAGAATACCTGTTCGCCGGTGCGGTTGCCCCCTACGCCATCAACTTCATCGATCTGCGCACAAGCTCGCGCCTCCTGAACCTGCTGGAGCAACCGCAAGATCGACACCGGACGATGCGGTGGCTCGTCACGCTGCAGGAATGGCTCCAAGAAGACCCGGGCCTCTACGTTGTCCCCGGCAACGATGTCATGGCCGTGATCGACAAGGACAGTCCCAGCGGATTCGGCCTGCGCGACGTCGCGGCCCCGCAGGACAACGCAGCGCCCTGAAGAGCTGCATCGCAAGCGGACCAGAAACTCGCTGGAAATCGGTCGACGGTTACTATATTGGCCCGCAGTCAGGACGCCGCCGGGCAGACCCGGCCGAAATGGCTGTTTCGCGCAGACGCGCCTGAGGACGACTAAGTGAACTACGAGCACATTTTCGACCAGGCGATCGAGCGGCTCCATTCCGAAGG
>DASTGC010000285.1:0-2433 GCA_035719485.1 Novosphingobium sp. | reverse complement strand
GCACTGGGCGCTGGCGATCCGCCGCCACCGCTTGCTCGACCTCGGCCTCGACGCCTACGACCGCGGGCCGCTCACGCCAGCGCCAGCCCAGCCCTGGCCGGACATGCAGGCGGAGCCGATCGCCTACCTGCGCGAGGCAATCCGCCGCCGCCGGACGGTGCTGGTATCGGGTGGCACGTCGAGCGGAAAGACCACGTTCCTCAATGCCATGCTTCGCGAAATTCCTGCACAGGAGCGGGTCGTAGTGGTCGAGGATACGGCTGAACTGCGCCTGCCAGGGGCAAACGGCGTCGGCCTCATCGCCGTGCGCGGCGACCTGGGCGAGGCCCGGGTCACGGCGGACGAGCTGGTCCAGGCCGCCTTGCGCCTGCGGCCGGACCGGATCGTTGTGGGCGAGCTGCGTGGGGCCGAGACGGTCAGCTTCCTGCGCGCGATCAACACCGGCCATCCCGGGTCCTTCTCTACCGTCCACGCCAACTCGCCGCGGGGCGCGCTCGACCAGCTTGCCCTCATGGCGATGCAGACCGGGATCGGCCTGACCCGCACCGAAACGCTCGACTACGCGGCTTCGGTGATCGATCTCATCGTCCAGCTGGACCGGGTGGAAGGCCGCCGCGGAGTTGCTGCTATTGCCGCAACGGCCGACCTGCTTGGCTGACCCGCCGTGGTCGGTGCTGGCGGCAGATTTCCGGGGATTGGGACGGCTCTGGCTTGCCCAGAAGGGGGATGTGCCTATATTGGCCCCATGCAACGGATCGAACGCGCCAGCTTCTTCTCACCCCAGGCCGGTCGGCTGATCGACGCACCGCGCCATGCCCACGCCAGGTTCGGCATCGGCGACATCGTGCGCCACCGGCACTTCGATTTCCGCGGCGTGGTCTTCGACATCGACCCGGTCTTCGCCAACAGCGAGGAGTGGTACGAGTCAATCCCGCAGGACGTGCGGCCCAAGCGCGAGCAGCCCTACTACCACCTTCTCGCCGAAAACGGAGAAGGCTCCTATATCGCCTATGTCAGCCAGCAGAACCTGGTCGGCGATGGCGAGGGCGGGCCGGTGGACCATCCCTCGGTCGAACAGCTGTTCGAGGATTTCCGCGACGGGCACTATCGCCTGCGGCGCGGCCTGACCCACTGATTGCAATGCGATAGGCGCGGCCCTCCCGGAGTTGGAGGGCGGATTAACAGAGACATTCAGTTCTTCAGGCGCCACCCGGATCGCAGCAAGGCATAGGTCACGATCCCGAGAACAAGGTTGAGCAGGCCCAGGCCGGCGGCGCCATGGAGCACGGCGGTGTTGGTGCTGCCGATGTCACTCTGGCCGAGAAAGCCGAAGCGAAAGCCGGAAATCACGTAGAAGAACGGGTTCAGGCGGCTGGCTGTCTGGAATGCCGGGGCCAGCCGGTCGATCACGTAGAACGTGCCGGAAAGCATGGTCAGCGGAGTGATGACGAAATTGGTCACCGCCGCGTTGTGATCGAATTTCTCGGCCCAGAGCGAGGTCAGCAGTCCGACCAGTGCGAGCAGGAGCGAGCCCATCAGGCCGAACCAGACGATGGCCCAGCCATGGGCAACCGAGAGATCCACCCCAGGCCAGGCCCAGATCGCACCGGCAAGGACCAGGCCGACCAGCGCGGCACGGGTCACCGCCGCCCCGATCATGGCGATCATCAGCTCGATCTCCGACAGGGGCGGCATCAGATAGTCGACAATGGTGCCCTGCATCTTCCCGGCGAGGAAACTGAAGCTGGCATTGGCAAAGGCATTGTTCATCATGCCCATGGCGATGAGCCCGGGCGCGACGAAAGAGGCAAAGGATACGCCCAGCACCTGGCGGTTGCCGCCACCCAGGGCGACGGTGAAGATCATCAGGTAAAGCAGCGTGGTGACCGCGGGGGCCCAGATCGTCTGGGTCTGAACCTTGTAAAACCGGCGCACTTCCTTGATATAGAGCGTCCACAGGCCAAGGCCGTTGATCCGGTGGATGATCGCCACCCCCTGCTCCGGAAATCTCAGCCCAGCGCCGAGCGGGTGAGCGGTTGCCTGGACAGCGGGAACGAGGGGTTGATCGGCCATGGGGTGGCGACTATCGGCACCGCACGCCATTGGCAAGCGCACCGGGGCTGCCGGCAGCAGCCGGGGCCCATTTAGGAAAGTACACGTCAGGCATGAGCTGGACCGACGAACGCATCGAGAAGCTGACCAAGATGTGGGAAGGCGGCTCCACCGCCAGCCAGATCGCCGATGAGCTGGGCGGCGTCAGCCGCAACGCGGTGATCGGCAAGGCCCACCGGCTCGGGCTCAAGGCCCGGCCCTCCCCGGTCAAGCCGAACGAAAAGGAAGCTGCGCCCGCACCTGCGGCCAAGCCCGCGCGCAGCGAGGCAGGCGCCGGCCGCCCCGCCACGACTTCGCGGGGCGAGACGCCGCCGCGTCCGG
>DASTGC010000284.1:0-3114 GCA_035719485.1 Novosphingobium sp. | reverse complement strand
TCTACCTGGCCCGCGCCAACACCGATGTCGTCAACGGCCTCGCCACCTCGACGACCGAGCAGTTGCGTGTGATCGGCAGTCTCGACGGCGACTTCTCGCTGATCGGCCGCGCCTGGCACTGGGACATCAGTTCGAGCTACGGACGGATGACCAACACCGGCACTGGTCGCCAGATCCTCGAGCAGAACTTCCAGAATGCACTGGGCGGCTGCCTCGGCGCGAGTTCGCCGCTGGCTTCGATCAACCCAACCTGCTCACCGTTCAACCCCTTCGGCCAGACCAACAGCCAGGCAACGCTCGACTATGTCAGCGCGGCTTATACCGCCAAGTCGAAGAACACGCAGTGGGTCGGCACGGCCAGCGCCCGCGGTGCGTTGTTCGATATGCCGGGCGGCGCGGCAGAGGCTGTACTTGGCGTTGAGCACCGATACGAACACGCCCAGTTCGATCCCGACGCCTACCTCTTCGGCAAGGTGGTCAACGCCGCCGACCCGACTGCGGCGCGCCAGTCCTGGGGCCGCAATGCCCCGGTCGACCCGGTGCGCGGGCACTTCCACACCAACGAGGTCTTCGGCGAGCTGCGCCTGCCCTTCGCCAAGGTGGCGGAAGTGAACGCGGCGGGCCGCTATGTCGACCATTCGTTGGCCGGTGGAGCTTTCACCTGGACGGCCGGTGCCAAGTTCCGCCCGGTTTCTGACGTGACCCTGCGTGGCAACTTCACGCGTTCTATCCGTTCGCCCGCTGTCACCGAACTGTTCAACCCGGCCAGCCAGTCTTTCCTCACCGGTAATGATCCGTGTGACGCACGGTTCATCGGCGGGGGGCTGGTCCCGACCGTTCGCAAGGCAAACTGCGTCGCCGCCGGCGCGCCGGCGAACCTCACCTCCACCCTGGTCTCTCCTGGCGTGCTCGGCACGACCTCAGGCAATCCGAACCTCAGGAACGAGGTGGCTGACAGCTGGACGATGGGTGCCGTGCTGACCCCCCGCTTCCTGCCTGGCCTCTCTGTCTCGATCGACTGGCTGGATATCAAGCTGAAGGACGCGATCATCTCGCTGACGGCCCGCCAAGTGCTTGAGGCGTGCTACGATTCAACCAATTATCCGGCTGCGGCAACCTGCACCCAGTTCAGCCGCAATGCGGCTACGGGACAGATCACCGCGATTCGAACCGGCTTCGCCAACGCTGCCTCGACGCGCTACAGCGGCCTCGCAGTTGACGGCAACTGGCGCATTCCCGCGCCGTTCCTTGGAACCCAGGGCCGGGTGACGCTGGACGCGCAGTACCAGTATACCGACACACTCGAGACCCGCGTCGCCGAACTTGCGATCACCCACCTCGCCGGTGCCATCGGCAACTCCCGTCATAAGGCCACCGGAACCCTCGCCTTGGACAACGCAGATGCGGGCGCCTGGGTGCGGATGAACTACATCGGCCCGGCCGTGATCGACATGGATGCCGCTGCCGGCACCTACGACACGCCGCACCGTGACGCCGTGGCCTTCATCGATGCCGGTGCGCATTTCAACGTGCAGGACAAGTTTAGCTTCCGGCTCTCCGTCGAGAACCTGTTCGACACCAAGCCGCCCTTCCCGGCCCCGGCCGGTGGCGGCGTGATTGCCTACTGGCAGGGGATCATGGGCCGCTACTTCAAGGTTGGTGCCAGCGCCGCGTTCTGAGCCTCCGCGGATTGCTGCACCAAAAGAGGGGCCGGCGAGCGCTAGCGCTCACCGGCCCTTCGTCGTTTGAATTGGCGAGCGGTCACTCCACGCTGATCGCCAGCTGGCCTTCGCCTTCGTCGATCCGCACGGTCGAGCCGTCCGGGATCTCGCCGCCGAGGAGCTTCTCGGCCAGCGGGTCCTGGAGATAGCGCTGGACCGCGCGCTTCAGGGGCCGCGCGCCGTAGACCGGATCGTAGCCCACCCGGCCGAGCCAGCGCCGGGCGGCGTCGGTGAGGTCGAGCGTGATCTTGCGGTCCTTGAGGAGCTTGCCGACCCGCGCGACCTGGAGGTCGACGATGGGCGCCATATGCTCCTGGCCGAGGCGGTGGAACAGGATGATCTCGTCCAGCCGGTTGAGGAATTCCGGCCGGAAGTGCGCCCGCACAACCTCCATCACCTGCGGTTCGACCGAGCCCACGTCCTGCCCTTCCTCGAGGCCGGCGAGATACTGGCTGCCGAGGTTGGAGGTGAGGATGATCAGGGTGTTGGTGAAGTCCACCACCCGGCCCTGTCCATCGGTCA
This sequence comes from Novosphingobium sp., assembly GCA_035719485.1. Taxonomy (GTDB): domain Bacteria; phylum Pseudomonadota; class Alphaproteobacteria; order Sphingomonadales; family Sphingomonadaceae; genus Novosphingobium. Next base: position 871 of record DASTGC010000284.1, on the reverse strand, counting down.
GCCGACCGTCGTCGAGCACCTGGAGGAGCACGTTGAACACGTCCGGGTGGGCCTTCTCGACCTCGTCGAACAGGACGACCTGATAGGGCCGGCGTCGCACCGCCTCGGTGAGCACGCCGCCCTCGTCATAGCCGACATAGCCCGGAGGCGCGCCGATCAGGCGGCTCACCGCGTGCTTTTCCATGAACTCCGACATGTCGATGCGGACCATCGCGTTGTCGTCGTCGAACAGGAAGGTCGCCAGCGCCTTGGTCAGCTCGGTCTTGCCGACACCCGTGGGGCCGAGGAACAGGAACGAGCCCAGCGGCCGGTTCGGGTCCTGCAGCCCCGCCCGCGCGCGGCGCACAGCCTTGCTGACCGCCACCACCGCATCGCGCTGGCCGATCACGCGCTGGCCGAGCACCTCTTCCATGCGCAGCAACTTCTCGCGCTCGCCCTCCATCATCCGGTCGACCGGCACCCCGGTCCAGCGGCTGACCACCCCGGCGATGTCGTCTGCGGTCACCTCCTCGCGCAGCAATGCGTTGGAGCTGGCGCCCTGGGCTTCGGCAAGCTGGCGCTCCAGCTCCGGGATGCGGCCGTAGGACAGCTCGCCCGCCTTGGCATAGTCGCCCTGGCGCTGCGCCTGCTCCAGCTCCACCCGCGCGGCGTCGAGCGCCTCCTTGAGCTTGCTCTCGGCGGCGATCTTGTCGCGCTCGCCCTGCCAGCGCGTGGTCAGCTCGGCCGACTGCTGCTCAAGATTGGCCAGCTCCTCGCGCAGCGCCTCCAGCCGGTCCTTCGACGGCTGGTCGCTCTCCTTGGCGAGGGCCATTTCCTCGATCTTGAGCTGGATGATCCGCCGGTCAAGCTTCTCGATCTCCTCGGGCTTGCT
>DASTGC010000283.1:0-3132 GCA_035719485.1 Novosphingobium sp. | reverse complement strand
CGGGAGTGGAGGTGACCGCTTACGACCCGGAAGGGATGGAGCTCGCGGCGCCGCTGATGCCCGGCGTGACCATGGCCGGCAGCCCCTACGAGGCCGTGACTGGCGCCGACGCCATTGCCCTGGTGACCGAATGGGACGCCTTCCGCGCGCTCGACCTGGACCGAATCAGGGCGCTCGCCAAGGCCTCCGTGCTGGTCGACCTGCGCAACGTCTACCGCCCCGACGAGGTGCGGGCAAAGGGCTTTGCCTATACCAGCATCGGGCGCCCCTAAATCGCCAGAGGAACCGCCAGGGGGCCCCGCACAGGATCAGGAGACCGAAATGGATCTGACCGGAGGATGCTATTGCGGCGCGGTGCGCTATCGCGCGGCCGGCCCGATCGGACGCAAGATGCTGTGCTACTGCCGCGAATGCCAAATGGCCTCCGGCGGGGCGGGCACCGTCGGGCTGTTCGTGCCGGCGGCAGGCTTTGCCTATACCCAGGGCGAGCCGGCACGCTACACCCGGCCCGACCTGGACCGGGCGGTGACGCGCGAGTTCTGCGGGACATGCGGCACCCCGCTGGCCACCCGCTCGCCCGGAATCGGCGAACGGGTGGTGATCCGGCCCGGCACGCTGGACGATCCTTCGCTCTTTGGGATGCCGGACTTCGTGGTGTGGACCAGCGAGAAGCAATGCTTCCACACCCCGCCCGAAGGCGTGCAGACCTTCCCGAAGTTTCCCGGGCGGGGTTGAGAACGCCCTGGAACGGCCGTTTCGCGCGGGTTTCGACAGGGCCAGCCCCATTTAGAGCGTTCTGCGGATAACCTGAATCGAAGGATTCCTGCGGGATTGGATTTGTGATTCACCGTGATTGGAGGTGGATCATGGGCAAAGCGCATTCATCGGATCTTCGAGGACGAGTTTACGGAGCGATTGCCGAGGGTGGTTCGCGGCGGGCTGCGGCGCGGCGCTTCGGGGTGAGCGCGGCGACGGCGGTTCGCCTCGCGCAGCGCCAAGCGCAGACGGGTTCGCTGGCCCCTGGCAAGCAGGGCCGGCCTGCGGGCAGCGGGAAGCTGGGCGCCTATCGCGAGATCGTGATCGGCTGGGTCGAGAGTGACGGCGAGCTGACCCTGTGCGAGCTGGCCGAGCGGCTGGCGAGCGAACATGGGGTGAGCGTGCATCACACCTCGGTGCTGCGGCTGCTCAAGGCGGCGGGCTTTACCGTCAAAAAAAACTCTGCTGGCCAGCGAGACCGATCGCGCTGACATCGTCCGCGCGCGGCGGGTGTGGCGGGATCATCGCCAGCCGTGGATGCGCCGCCGCCCGGAACGGCTGGTGTTCGTCGATGAGACCGGCACAACCACCAAGATGACCCGCCTGCGCGGTCGGGCGCGCCGGGGCCAGCGGCTGAGGATGAAGGCTCCGTTCGGTCATTGGGGAACGCAGACCTTCATCGCCGCGCTGCGCCACGATGGCCTCACCGCGCCGTGGGTGATCGACCGTCCGATGAACCGCCAAATCTTCGAGGCCTGGGTCGAAACCCAGCTCGCCCCGACGCTCAAGCCGGGCGACATGGTAATCCTCGACAACCTCTCCAGCCACAAGAGCGAGAAGGCCACCGCGATCCTCAAGCAGCGCGGCGCGTGGTTCCTCTACCTGCCACCCTACAGCCCCGACCTCAATCCCATCGAAATGGCCTTCTCAAAGCTCAAGGCGCATCTGCGCAAGGCCAAGGCCCGAACCATCGATGCCTTGTGGCAAGCCGTCGGCTCGATCTGCGACCTCTACTCACCAGGCGAATGCTGGAACTACCTCACAGAGGCAGGCTATGTTGCAGATTAATCGCAGAATGCTCTAGCAGTCGTTCAGAGTTCGGTTTCCAGGATCGGATGGAGCTAGCAGTGGGCGGCTGCCAGGGATTCAGTCTTTGCCAACATTTTGAAAGTAGGTGATATTTGATGGAGTCTCGAGCCTGACCAATGGTGACCCTATGCCTTTAGAACGAGTCTTGGCATCGCTCGCTATATCCGCGCTCGGGTTTCTGGCTGCTCCTGCTTTAATCGCCCAAAATTCCGAAAAGAAGGAGCCGGTCCCCCCACCACGCATCGTTTACGTGCCTGGACGCGGCAATGTTCTCGTCCAGCCTGTACCGACTGACGATCCGCGCGCGGTTGCGCACACGGTCATCTTGCCAGGCTACGGCGAGGTTTACGTTGTGCCAGTGCGGCCAAAGGACGTTCGGAGCCCTAGGCAACGCTGCGTCGACGAAGAGGTCGCGCGCGAGGGGGGAAAACCGTCTGACTTGGCGATGGGTGCGATCGACCTAAAATGCAGTCAGCGTTGATTTGGCGCTTTCCGGCCGCCCCAATGTGGGCAGTCGGCCGCGAAATGAAGACGGAGAACTTGGCTGGGCATGTTTCTTTTGTTGGCGACAGCACCGGCTGCAGGCCTTGCTCTCGCCGCTAACGGCTACAGGAGGCGGCCTCCAGTTTTCAGGTGGCAGAGCAGGCCAGCAAAAGCCGGCCAATTTCCGCGGGATGGAAGTGTGGAGTTTAATTTAGATCTCCAGATGCGCGGTCGACGGGACGCCGCAGCTGGGTGCTCTCGCCGATCGAAGACGACGTCTTCGTCGCGTTGAACGCGCTGAATGCGCCAGGCGAGGGGCCGGATCGCGTCGAACCCAGCCTTGCCCTGCTATTGCAGCGTCGCCCCGTTCTCGTCATTATCGCGCCGGGCGAAGAACTGCATCAGCTGAATCAACAGCTCGCAGCGCGCCGAAAGGTCTTTCGTTTCCAGCAGCGCCTGGCGTGAGGCGGGGTCGAACGGGGCGATCTGGGCCACGCCGTTGATCAGCGCTTCGTCATCCAGCCGGGCGACATTGGCCCAGTCTACCGCGTAGCCTTGGATCGCGGCGAACCGGCGCGCCTCGCGCTCGAAGCCGGCGCGTTCGACCGGGGCCAGGATCTCGCCCGCCGGTTCGGCGAACACTTCGCCCTCCACTTGACGGAACGGAGTGGCGACATCCAGCTCGCGCACGATGCGAAACCGGGCCTCGCCCTCCAGCACCAGGTTGAAGCGGCCGTCGGGCAGGGCCTCGACCTCCTCGATTCGGCCCAGGCAGCCGATCGCGAACAGTGGCGCCCCTTCCTC
>DASTGC010000282.1:0-2847 GCA_035719485.1 Novosphingobium sp. | reverse complement strand
TCGATCCGCGATGCCGCGCTCGGCATCGGCGCGAGCCGTATCCAGGTCGTCTTCCATCACGTTCTGCCCCTCGCCCTGCCGGGCATCCTCACCGGGACGATCATCGGCATGGCCCGCGCCCTGGGCGAGACCGCGCCCCTGCTGATGATCGGCATGCGGGCCTTCGTTGCTTCTCCGCCCGATGGACTGACGTCGCCCTCCTCGGTGCTTCCGGTCCAGATCTTCCTGTGGTCCGACGAGATCAACCGCGGTTTCGTCGAACGGACGAGCGCGGCGATCATCGTCCTCCTGCTGTTCCTGCTCGCGATGAACAGCCTCGCCATTTATCTTCGCAACCGCTTCGAGAAACGCTGGTGACAACTTACCACGAACTTGACCCCGTCGAGGCGAAGATCGCCGCTCGCGACGTTTCCGTATTTTATGGAGACAAGCAGGCGCTCGATACCGTGTCGATCGATATCGCCACCGAATATGTCACGGCTTTCATCGGCCCCTCGGGCTGTGGCAAGTCGACTTTCCTGCGGACTCTCAACCGCATGAACGACACGATCGCCAACGCCCGCGTTGAAGGCGAGATCAAGCTCGACGGCGAAGACATCTACCGCTCTGGCATGGACGTGGTGCAGCTGCGCGCCCGCGTCGGCATGGTCTTTCAGAAGCCCAACCCGTTCCCCAAGTCGATCTATGAGAATGTTGCCTATGGCCCGCGCATCCATGGCCTGGCCGGCGGTAAGGGCGAACTGGACAGCATCGTCGAGCGTTCCCTCAAGCGCGCCGGGCTGTGGGATGAAGTGAAGGACCGCCTGGCCGACAGCGGCACTGCTCTTTCCGGGGGACAGCAGCAGCGGCTGTGCATCGCCCGGGCCATTGCGGTCGATCCCGAAGTGATCCTGATGGACGAGCCGTGCTCCGCGCTCGATCCGATTGCTACGGCGAAGATCGAGGAACTGATCGGCGAGCTAAAGGGCCGCTACGCCATCGTCATCGTGACCCACTCGATGCAGCAGGCAGCGCGCGTGTCGCAGCGCACAGCTTTCTTCCACCTCGGCCGAATGGTGGAATACGGTAAGACCAGCGACATCTTCACCGCCCCGCGCGAAGAGCGCACGAAAGATTACATCACCGGCCGCTACGGCTGACGCGAGAAGGACGGCCCCCATGGCCCAGGAACATACCGTCAAGGCCTTCGACGAGGACATCACCCGCCTGCGCGGCCTGATTGCGGAGATGGGCGGCCTTGCCGAAGTGCAACTGTACGAGGCGATCGAGGCCCTGACCAAGGGCAAGGAGGCGCTCGCCAACGGCGTTATCGCCCGCGACAAGAAGATCGACGCGCTCGAGGCAGAAGTCGACAAGCTGGCCGTGCGCGTCATCGCCCTGCGCGCCCCCATGGCCGACGACCTGCGCGAAGTTATCGCCGCGCTCAAGATCGCCGGCGTGCTCGAACGCATCGGCGACTATGGCAAAAACATCGCCAAAAGCGCGATGCGCGTGGAAAACCGCCGCAAGTTCGAGCCGCTCACCCTGATCCCGGCGATGGCCGAAATCGCCGGGGAGATGGTCCACGATGTCATGACCGCATTTGCCGCGCGCGATCCGGCCATGGCGCGCGAGGTCGTTGCGCGCGACGACAAGGTCGATGCCTTCTATGACAGCATCTTCCGCAACCTCGTCAGCCACATGATGGAAAACCCGGCCTCGATCACCAGTGCAGCCGAACTGCTGTTTGTCGCCCGCAACATCGAGCGGATCGGCGATCACGCTACCAACGTGGCCGAAATGGTATACTACGCCGCGACCGGCAACTACCTGACCGACCGCGACACCCGCGAGGCGGAGTAAACGCGTCATGGGGGCGAAGCTGCTGCTGGTGGAGGACGACGCGGCTCTGGCCGAACTCGTCGAATTCCGCTTCCGTGCCGAAGGTTATGAAGTGATCCGCACCGACGACGGCGATGAGGCCCTGCTTCTCGCCGCCGAGGACGCGCCCGACGTGGTCATTCTCGACTGGATGATCGAGGGCACCAGCGGCATCGAAGTCTGCCGCCGGTTGCGACGCGACAAGGCGACGGCCCATGTTCCCATCATCATGCTCACCGCCCGGGAGGCCGAGGACGATCGCGTTCGCGGCCTTGAGACTGGCGCCGACGACTATGTCACCAAGCCCTTCTCGCCGCGCGAGTTGGTGGCGCGGGTCAATGCGATCATGCGCCGCATCCGCCCCGCGCTCGCCGGCGAAGTGCTGACCGTGGGCGACCTGGTGCTCGATGCCGCGGCCCATCGGGTTACCCGCAGCGGCGCGGTGCTGTCGCTGGGCCCTACAGAGTTCCGTCTCCTGCGCCACTTCATGGAGCATCCCGGCCGTGTCTTCTCGCGCGGCCAACTGCTCGACGCGGTCTGGGGCAATGACAGCGATATCGAGCTGCGTACGGTCGACGTGCACATTCGCCGCTTGCGCAAGGGCATTGAATTGCCGGGCACGCCCGATCCGGTGCGCACCGTCCGCTCCGCGGGCTATGCGCTGGAACCGGTGTAACTGCCGCGGACTGACCTTCCGTCCAATCCGGGGATTACGGTTCCAACAACTGCCCGCCGGATTGTGCAATCGGCTGAAATGACGCTAGACACTCCGCTTATGGAGGACCGGCAAGCGTGAAACCGTCCAGAACCGCGCTGTTGATCCTTTCGGTCGTCCTGGCCGGAGCGGGGATCGCAGCCTGGCAATGGCGCTCCGGCGCAAGCTCCGTCACCATCGTCAGGCCCCACTATGGCCCCGCCGCCGAACTGGTCTACGGCACCGGCTTCGTCGAGGCTCAGCAGCCGGTTTCCGTTCAGGCCCGGATCACC
>DASTGC010000281.1:0-5961 GCA_035719485.1 Novosphingobium sp. | reverse complement strand
GGTAGGTTATCTCCGGCCGCAGGAACGGCGGGTCGCTGACCACTTCGTTGCACAGCGTGATCGAGAGATCGACGAAACGGCGGGTCATGGGCTGGTCCTCAAGCTGGAACGGCGTGGGCTGACTTGGCGGCGGAAAAGATGGCCTGCGGGAGGCGCAGGGCCGAAATGGTACAGCAGCCAAGCAGGGCGGCGACCACCCCTCCGGCAAGCAGCGCCGGCTCGGCCCCGAGCATGGCGGCCCACCCGAAATAGGCGCTCCCCGCCAGGGCGACGCCAAGGGCGCTGCCCAGCTGCTGGCAGGTCTTGAGCAGGCCCGAGGCGGCACCGGCGTGGGCGCGGTCCATCTGGGCGAAGGTGATCGGGCCGATCGAGCCGGTGGTCATGCCCATCCCCACCCCGGCCAGCACCATGCCCGGCGCGGCGATGACCAGTGGCCAGCCCAGCCCAATGGCCGCGAGGACCATGGCGGCTGAGCCCGCCATCAGCAGGCCGCCCAGCGCCGGAATGAGTTTTCCGTGTCGCGGCAGCAGTTTGCGGCTCAGAAACCCGATTCCGAACATGGCCCCGAACCCGAACGGCATGTGCAAGAGCCCGGTCATCAACGGCGTCTGCCCCCGCTCCGACTGGAGCGCGAAAGCGAAGACCAGCAGGAAGCCTCCGTTGGCCGCGGCGAAGGCGACCGACATGATCAGCCCGAGGCGAAAGGTCGGAATGGCCAGGATCGACGGATCGAACAGCGCCGGGCGGCCCTGCGCCGCCCGCCCCGCCACATGCCGCCAACCCAGCCAGCACAGCGGGACGACCGCGGCGAGGCTGGCGACACTGCCCACCCGCCCGGCGCCGTTTTCCATGCCGATCAGCGGCCACAGCAGCGCCGCCACGGCGGCGCCGAACAGGGCGATGCCGGCAAGGTCATAGCCTCCGTGGCCATGGGCGCGGTTGTGCGGCAGGTAACGCAGCGCGGCGGCGACCGCGACAATCCCGACCGGCAGGTTGACGAGGAACACCAGCCGCCAGCCCAGTCCGAACAGGTCCGCCTCGATCAGCAGGCCCCCGAGGATCGGCCCGGCAATCGCGGCGAGGCCGCCGATAACCCCGAACAGGGCCAGCTTGGCAACCCGTTCGAGCGGATCGAACAGGACCTGGAGGAGCGCCATTGATTGGGGTGCCATGATCGCCCCGGTGGCCCCCTGGAGCAGCCGCGCGGCGACAAGTTCCTCGCCGCTGCGGGCAAGGCCGCAGGCGACCGAAGCCACTGTGAAGCCCGCAACGCCGAGGACGAACACGCGTCGATACCCGTAGGAGTCGCCCAGCCGCCCGCCCGCCATGAGCAGCAGGGCGAAGCTGAGCGAATAACCCGCGACGATCCATTGCGAATGGACCGGATCGGCTCCGACCCCGCGCTGGATCGCCGGCAGGGCAGTGTTGACGATCGTCATGTCGACGATCTCGAGCACGAGGGCGACCACCAGCACCAGCAGCGCCAGGCCCTTGTCGCGAGGGCTCATCGAAGCGGCTTCGCGGCTCACGTCAGATCCGGCCTTCCCGCAGCATCGTCACCGCCGCATCGCAGGCGCGGGCGGTTAGGGCCATGTAGGTGAGCGACGGATTTTGGCAGGCTGACGAGCTCATCTGCGCGCCATCGGTTACGAAAAGGTTGGCCGCATCGTGGGCCTGGCTCCACTTGTTGAGCACGGAGGTTTTCGGATCGTGGCCCATGCGGGCCCCGCCCATCTCGTGGATCGCCGTGCCGCCGGGGCCCGGCTGGTCGGTTCCGGCAATGACCTTACCACCTGCCTCGGTGAGCATCTCGGTGGCTTCAGCCTTGGCCTGGGTAAGGGCGGCATGCTCCTCCTTGCCGAAGGCGAATTCCACCTTGAGCACCGGCAACCCGTTTGCATCGGTGCGGGTTCGATCGAGCGTCAGGCGGTTGCTGGGCCGCGGCACGCAATCGGCAAAGCCGACGAGCACCATCCGCCACATGCCGGGATGACACAGCTTCTCCTTAAAGTCCGCGCCGATCCCCGCATCGCGCCGACCGGAGGTCCAGGTCGACTGGAAGGCCCCGCCCTGGAACGAGAACCCACGGGTGTGCCCCTGCCCGTCGAGCACGTCCATGTTGCGATAGCGCGGGACGATCACGCCGGTCGGTCGGTTGCCGAAGGTGGTGTGCGCTTCCCAGCCCGGCATCAGCGCCATGGCCGACAGGGTGTTGGCGTGATCCATGATGTGGGTGCCGAGCACGCCGCTCGAATTGCCGACGCCGTGGGGCGCGGCTTCGCTGGCCGAGTTCAGCAGGATGTGAACCGAGTTGAACGAGCCCGCGTTGAGGAAGACGGCCCGGCTGGTGGCGCGGCGATGCTGCTTTGTCTTGGTCTCGATCCAGCGCACCCCGGTGATCCGGCGAGCCTGGGGATCGTAGTCGAGCCCCTCGACCACGGCATCGGTGACGAGGGTCAGCCGCCCGGTCTTCTGCGCGGCAGGGAGCGTGCTCGACTGGGTGGAGAAATAGGCGCCATAGGAGCAGCCCCGCGCGCAGATCGAGCGGTACTGGCAATGGGCCCGGCCTTCGCTCTCCTTGGCCTGGGTCAGGTTGGCGGTCCGCCCGATCGTCAGGCATCGCTCCGGCCACCTGGCGCGCACGGTCGCGCGCACGTGCTGCTCCACCGCGTTGAGCGCCATCGGCGGCTGAAAGCGGCCGTCGGGCAACTGGGCCAATCTCTCGGCCTGACCGGAGACGCCGATGAATTCCTCGACCTTGTCGTACCACGGCGCGAGATCGGCGTAGCGGATCGGCCAGTCGGTGCCGTGGCCGTCGCGCTGGTTGGCGCCGAAATCGTAGTCCGACCAGCGGTAGGACTGCCGCCCCCAGGTCAGCGAGCGCCCGCCAAGCTGGTAGGAACGGAACCAGGTGAAGCTGGTATCGCCTTCGGTCGTGTAAGGATTTTCGGCGTCGTTGACGAAGTGGTTCTGGGTGAACTCGGTAAAGTGCCGGTTGAGCATCTGGACAGGGTACTGTTCGCGGTAGAGCCTGGCGTCGCCGAGCCCGCGAAACGGCAGCTCCCACGGGGCCTTGGTCTCGGTCTCGTAGTCCTGCTGATGGCGGATCTCGCGGCCTCGCTCGATCATCAGGACCTTGAGCCCTGCCTCGGTCAGCTCCTTGGCCGCCCAGCCGCCGGTGATCCCGGAGCCCACAACGATCGCATCGAATTCCATGGCGTTGCTTCTCTCGTGATCAGCCGAAATCGACCGCGGTCCAGTCGCTGGAAAAGGCGCGGGTCTGGGGGGTTGCGGGAAGATCGGGGTCCCACCGGCCTGGGACGAGTTCGTAGCGCAGTTCCTGCGAACCGCCGGCTTCACTGGTGTAATAGCCGGTCAGCAGCAGGGTCTTGATCGTCCGCCATGGGTGGCGATCCTGTCCTTGCCCGTATGCCTCGGAGTCAAGCGCGCCGAGCAAGGCTGCCTGGCGGGCCGGGCTCCTCAGGAAGTCGCCGCCGGCGCGCAGGTCGAGTTCGGCCTCGAGCCATTCGGCATGGCGCAGGGAGCCGTCGCGGCGCAGGTGCCGGACCTGCCTCGAAAGCAAGCCCGACGAAACCGGATCGGCGCTGCCGGAAAGGCCGTGCGCGAGGGCGAGGAGGACGAAATCGCCGGTGCCGACATCGCCGGCGCCGGGCGTATCCGTGCGCGGGATGACCAGTTGCGCAACGCGGTTCATCAGCTGGCGCTGGCGATCGTTGGGCGCTTCGTCGTCGGGCAGGTCGGTCAGGTGGACGGCTGCTACCGGCAGCCCGAGGGCCAGTGCAAGCAGCGCCGCGCCGCCAAAGAAGTCCCTTCGATTCCAACCATTTGTGGCGGGTCCTGCCATGGATCCTGTCCCGTGTATACTTCTCGGCGCGCCGGGCGCGGGGAAAAAGAGGGGCGAGGCCTGACCAGCCCCACCCCCCATGTTTATCGTATTGCGTGCGGGACCGGAATTGCTGGCCGGCCCCGCAGCAGCATCAGAAATCAACCGACAGGCGCACGCCGTAGGTCCGCGGCGGGGCAAACTGCCAGTTGTAGATGTTGGCCTGGCCCGGAACCACGATGTTCTGGGCAAAGACCGCCGACCGGTAGTCCTCCAGGTTGCGGACAAAAGCCTGAACGCCGAAGCGCTTGTTCTCGGGCTTGTACTCGAGGCTCAGGTCGGTCTGGGTGTGGGCCGATTGGTGCGAGTCGTTATAGTTGTAGAAGTCCAGGAAATAGTCGCCCTTGTACCGCGTAAAGGCGGAAGCGGTCAGCGTGCCGAGCGAGCCTAGATGGAATACATGGTCATAGCCGAGCGTCAGCACCCAATTCGGCGTTTGCGGCAGGCGACGGCCCGCAAGGTCGATTGTCGGGGCGGTATTGCCGGGCTCGTTGTAGTAATTCACGCTCGCGAGGAACTGGCCGTAGTTGGCGTGCAACCAGTTGGCCGTGGCGGTGATGGTGTCATCCGAAGTCGGACGCAGGGTCGTCTCAACCTCGACACCGTAGATCTTGGCCTTGCCGGCGTTGAACGTCTGGGCGCCCGTCACCGGGTTGAGCAGCACGTCGTTCTGCAGATCCTTGTAGTCGTAGTAGAAGCCGGCCAGGTTCAGTGTATTCGGGCCGAACTTGTACTTCGCACCGGCTTCGTAGGCAGTGTTCTTTTCCGGCCGGAAGGTGGATCCAGTGCCGTCGAACCCGCCTGCCTTGTAGCCGGTCGAGACCTTGCCATAGATCAGCAGCGAGGCGTTGGGCTGGTAATTCAGCCCGCCCATCCAGGTGAACTTGCTGCCCGAGTAGTGCAGCGGAATTTTCGACGCGCCATAGACGCCTTGCTTTCCGTTGAGATCGACCGGGCCGGTGTTGAAGGTGCCGGTGCCGCCGCCGAAGACGAAGAAGAACGGATTGTAATTTAGGTAGGTGCCATCTCGCGTGTCGTGCGTGTAGCGTCCACCTGCCACGGCCGTGAGCGTGTCGCTCAACGGCACTTCGATCTGGGCGAACCCGGAGATGCTCTTGGTGTCAGTCGGGTGCTGGAAGTAGTTCACGTAGGAACCGTTCGGGCCGACGAACGGCGTGTAAAGGCCGCCGTTGGTCCCCTGGATTTCGCGGAAGTAGAACATGCCCCCTTGCCACTTGACCCCACCGGTCGTGCCGTTGAGGCGCAGTTCGTGGCTCTGGGTCTTCACCGTCTCACCGAAATGTTGGAAGGTGAAAGCCGGCGACAGGGTCAGCGTGTTGGTATTGCGCGAGAAGCGATAGCCCCCGGTGTAGGTCAGGGTTGCCGGGCCGAGATCCCAGGCCAGGCGCCCGCGGGCGGCGGTCGATGTCTGATGCAGGAAACCGATGCCGAGCACTGGCGAGTTGTAGGTGTGGCGATCGACCTGGGCCAGCAGGTTGGTGTTCTGCGGGATGCAGGCAGGCGCGCCGCCGACGAGGCCGGCCGAGACCCAGCCGTTGCCGCAGACCGCCGGGTTGGCGCCGGGATTGTTGGCGGCGGAGGTCAGATCGGCCCAAGCCTGGGCGGCAGGGACGATGGTCTGCGCGACATATTCCAGCGCGGCGTCGACAGTCAGGTTCGAGGCCGGCTTCAGGCGCAGGCTGACGCGGCCACCGCCGGTGTCGTCGTTGTCGCTGCGATTGCCCTTGTAGGGCACATAGGCCGACGTCGGGCTGAAGGCAGGATTCTTGTGGAGGCTGTAGCCGTCGTGCGAGCGGTAAAAACCAGCAAGTCGCAAGCCACCGACGTCGCCCAGCGGAATATCGACACCGCCGTCGAGAATGACCTGGTTGAAGTTGCCGTAGGTGGCCGAGGCATTGAGCGCGAAGTGATCACCCGGCTTGCGGGTGATGAAGTTGACCGCGCCGCCGGTCGAGTTGCGACCGTAGAGCGTGCCTTGGGGCCCGCGCAACACTTCGACCCGCTGGATGTCGAAAATTGCCATGTTCAGCACGGTC
>DASTGC010000280.1:0-7336 GCA_035719485.1 Novosphingobium sp. | reverse complement strand
AGGAACGCGAAATGCTCCCCGAGGAAAAATATCGCGAACTGCAGAAGGACTTTGCCGGCCAGTTCCGCGCGCAGATGGGCGCCGAAGCCATCAAGGAACTACTAAAGCGCGTGGAAGTCGAGAAGCTTTCCGAAGAACTTCGCGAAAAGATGAAGGTCGATCCCAGCCTGCAGAAGCGCATCAAGTACGCCAAGCGCCTCAAGGTGCTGGAATCGTTCCGCAAGAGCGGCAACAAGCCCGAATGGATGATTCTCGACGTGATCCCCGTGCTTCCGCCGGAGCTGCGCCCGCTCGTCCCGCTCGACGGCGGGCGGTTCGCGACCTCGGACCTGAACGACCTCTACCGTCGCGTCATCAACCGGAACAACCGGCTGAAGCGCCTGATCGAGCTGCGCGCCCCCGACATCATCGTCCGCAACGAAAAGCGCCTGCTGCAGGAAGCGGTCGACGCCCTGTTCGACAACGGCCGCCGCGGCCGGGTGATCACCGGCGCCAACAAGCGTCCGCTGAAGTCGCTCTCCGACATGCTCAAGGGCAAGCAGGGCCGCTTCCGCCAGAACCTGCTGGGCAAGCGTGTCGACTATTCGGGCCGTTCGGTCATCGTGACCGGGCCGGAGCTCAAGCTGCACCAGTGTGGCCTGCCCAAGAAGATGGCGCTCGAGCTGTTCAAGCCGTTCATCTACGCCCGGCTTGATGCCAAGGGTCTCTCGATGACCCTGAAACAGGCCAAGAAGTGGGTCGAGAAGGAGCGCAAGGAAGTCTGGGACATCCTGGATGAAGTCATCCGCGAGCACCCGGTGCTGCTGAACCGCGCGCCGACGCTCCACCGCCTCGGCATCCAGGCTTTCGAGCCGGTGCTGATCGAGGGCAAGGCGATCCAGCTGCACCCGCTGGTCTGCTCGGCCTTCAACGCCGACTTCGACGGTGACCAGATGGCGGTCCACGTGCCGCTTTCGCTGGAAGCCCAGCTCGAAGCGCGCGTGCTGATGATGTCGACCAACAACATCCTGTCGCCCGCCAACGGCAAGCCGATCATCGTGCCCTCGCAGGACATGGTGCTGGGCCTCTACTACCTTTCGATGGACCGCGAAGGCGAGCCCGGCGAGGGCATGCTGATGAGCGACATGGCCGAAGTTCACCAGGCGCTCAATGCCGGGGCGGTGACGCTCCACTCGAAGGTGATCGCCCGCGTGCCGCAGACCGATGAGAACGGCCAGGAATACATCGGCCGGTTCGAGACCACGCCGGGCCGCATGCTCATCGGCGAGTGCCTGCCCAAGAGCCACAAGGTGCCGTTCGAAGTCGTCAACCGCCTCCTCACCAAGAAGGAAATCGGCGACGTCATCGACCAGGTCTATCGCCACACCGGTCAGAAGGACACGGTGCTCTTCGCCGACGCGATCATGGCGCTGGGCTTCCGCCACGCGTTCAAGGCCGGCATCTCCTTCGGCAAGGATGACATGATCATCCCGGATTCGAAGGTGGAGCTGGTCGACAAGACCAAGGAACTGGTGGCCGACTACGAGCAGCAGTACCAGGACGGTCTGATCACGCAGCAGGAGAAGTACAACAAGGTCATCGACGCCTGGAGCCGTTGCGGCGACCAGGTGGCCGCGGCCATGATGGACGAGATCAAGGCGACCCCGAAGGACGAGCATGGGCGGCAGAAGCCGGTCAACTCGATCTACATGATGTCGCACTCCGGCGCGCGTGGCTCGCCGACCCAGATGAAGCAGCTCGCGGGCATGCGCGGCCTGATGGCCAAGCCGTCGGGCGAGATCATCGAGACGCCGATCATCTCGAACTTCAAGGAAGGCCTGACCGTCCTTGAATACTTCAATTCGACCCACGGCGCCCGCAAGGGCCTGGCCGACACCGCGCTCAAGACGGCGAACTCGGGCTACCTGACCCGCCGTCTGGTCGACGTGTCGCAAGACTGCGTGGTGGTCATCACCGACTGCGGGACCGAGCGGGCGCTCGAAATGCGCGCGATCGTCCAGGGCGGATCGACCATCGCCTCACTGGGCGAGCGCATCCTCGGCCGGACCCTGGCCGAGGACATCGCCGACAAGGACGGTGGCGTGCTGGTAGCCAAGGGGACCCTGCTCGACGAGCCGGCCGTGGCCCGGATCGAGGCCGCCGGGATTCAGGGCGCGCGCATCCGCTCGCCGCTGATCTGCGAGGCCGAACAGGGCGTCTGCGCGACCTGCTATGGGCGTGACCTCGCCCGCGGTACCCCGGTCAACATCGGCGAGGCTGTTGGTGTGATCGCGGCCCAGTCGATCGGCGAGCCGGGCACCCAGCTGACCATGCGCACCTTCCACATCGGCGGCGCGGCGCAGGTTAACGAGCAGTCCCACCTCGAAGCCATCTGCGACGGCACCGTGGAATACCGCGACATCCCGACGATCACGGACAAGCGGGGCCGCCGCCTGTCGCTCGCCCGCAACGGCGAGATCGTGGTGCTCGACAGCGAAGGTCGTGAGCGCGCCATGCACCGGGTGCCCTATGGTACCCACCTGCTCCACGAGAACGGGGCGATCATCAATCAGGGCGATCGCCTGGCCGAATGGGACCCGTTCACCACTCCGGTGATCACCGAAAAGCCGGGTATCGTGAAGTACCAGGACCTGATCGACGGCAAGACCCTGACGGAGCAGACCGACGAAGCAACCGGCATGACCAGCCGCGTCGTGACCGAGAACCGCTCGGCCAGCCGCTCCAAGAAGGAAGACCTGCGTCCGCGCCTGACCCTGCTCGACGATGCATCGGGCGAGGCCGCGCGCTACATGATGGCACCGGGCACGACCCTCTCGGTCGAAGACGGCCAGGCCGTGGAAGCCGGCGACATCCTCGCCCGTGCCTCGCGCGAAGCCGCCAAGACCCGCGACATCACCGGCGGTCTGCCGCGGGTGGCCGAGCTGTTCGAGGCGCGCAAGCCGAAGGACAACTCGGTGATCGCCAAGGTCTCGGGCCGGATCGAGTTCGTGCGTGACTACAAGGCCAAGCGCAAGATCGCGATCATCCCGGAAGAGGGCGAGCCGATCGAGTACCTGATCCCCAAGAGCCGCGTCATCGACGTGCAGGAGGGCGACTGGGTCAAGAAGGGCGACAACCTGATTTCCGGCTCGCCCGATCCGCATGATATCCTCGAAGTCATGGGGGTCGAGGCGCTGGCCGAGTACCTCGTGGCGGAAATCCAGGAAGTCTATCGCTTGCAGGGTGTGAAGATCAACGACAAGCACATCGAGGTGATTGTTCGCCAGATGCTGCAGAAGGTCGAGATCACCGACGGTGGCGACACCGTGCTGCTGGCCGGCGAACAGGTCGACCGCGAGGAGATGGACGAGATCAACGCCAAGCTGCCGGAAGGCCATGCGCCTGCCGTTGGCAAGCCGGTGCTGCTCGGCATCACCAAGGCCTCGCTCCAGACCCGTTCGTTTATCTCGGCGGCCTCGTTCCAGGAAACCACCCGTGTGCTGACGCAGGCGGCGGTTGAGGGCAAGCGCGACAGCCTGATCGGGCTCAAGGAGAACGTGATCGTCGGCCGGCTCATCCCGGCGGGCACCGGTGCGGGCATGAACCGCCTGCGCGTTGCCGCCTCCAGCCGCGATGCTGCGCTCCGCGCACAGTACCGCAAGCTGCAGGAAAGCCTGATCGCGCCGGAAACTGCCGCGGAAGAGCATGCGGCCGAGCTGGCCCAGGGACCGGAAGCGGCGATCGGCGACGATCCGCTGGCCATGGTCGAGGGTGAGACCCATGGCACCGACGCCGATGCGGGTGACTACCTCGTCGAAGGCCAGGCCGAGGACTCTGCGGGCGAGTAATTGCCCGAGATCAGGTCCGCAAACCATGAATACCCCGCGGCCTTCGGGTGGCGGGGTTTTTCATGTCCTGCAAGGCTTTGCTGCGCAGCATGGTTCGGCAATCGGCGGGGTGGCCGCACTGCCGCCAATCCGTTAACCATCAGGTCCTGCTGGAATCCTGGCTCCGCTGCCAATCGTCCGCCTTGTCCTGAAACCACGTTGCCTAACGTGCGGGCAAGCAGTCGCGCTTAGTCTGTATTGACCAGATTCTCGCAGGGGCGTCGCATGGAGACGATCACCATCGACGGCGTGGACGAGCATGCGTTCCGCTACGCCGTTGAAGACATGTTGCGGCACGACAATGTCGATGAGGCCACCGAGCGCTTGCGCGGACTGCTCCAGGCCTATGCCGGAGAGGGCCGGCTGTTGCCCTCGCGTTTCTTGTCGGTCACGGCGGCAGAGGTGGAGATCACCGGCTGGGAGCGCCTCGCGAGCCGGCTGGCCAGCCATGATCGCCCCCAATTTCCGATCTCGGCGATAGGCGTGGTCCTGTCCGATGCGCGCGTGCTCGGCGGGCCCGGGCCCCAGGGCGGGCGCCTCGCTCCTTTCATCAAGACCTACTATTTCAGTGACGATGCCTATCCCTTCACCAATGCCGCGCGCGACGACCTGCTCGATGGCTACACCCGCGAGGGCTTTGGCTGGCAGGGCGATTACCAGGCAACCGACGCAACCCTGGCGATCAAGGGGATCGACGACCTGCATGGCGCGATCATCGAGCTGGAGGACCGCTTGCTCGACAGCACCAGCCCGTCCGAGGACGAGCTGCGCGCCGGCACGATCGGGGCATGCTTCCTTGCGGCGCTGATCCACCAGGCGCTGCGCGACACGATCCGCAAGCAGGGCCTGCCTCGCCCCCTCTGCGTGCTGGCCGCCTGCGACGGCGTCTACCCGTTCTTCGACGCGCCCGTGGCGGGCTGGGACCTCACCCTCGATGCCTGCGAACCGGAGGCTCCGGCGGATGATGCCTGGCCTAACGAGCTGGAGGAGGGTTCTGTCGGGGCCGGGCTGGAAGGCAGCCTCCTGTCGATCACCTCGCGCCGGACCGACAAGCACTTGGCGCTGCAAGTCGGCGAGGATGACCTGCGCGAGGCGGAGCGGTTCACTGCCGATGCCGCCGCGAGCCGGCTGGTGATCACCGATGACAACGCCCTGCGCGGCCTGTTCCACGGGATCGCCGCGGTCGAGCTGGATCCCGGCGAGGCAATCGGCCGCGAAGCCGAGTTCCCGGTCGATGAGGCGTCGTGGCACCGCGCTCCGGCGCAGCCCGGCTCCGTGGGCGGCGAAGAAGGCCCGCCCGCCGCTCCGGCACCCGGCGAAGCGCCCGCTGTCGACTCCCCCGAGACTGTGAGTGCAACCGAGGCCAATATCGCCGAACCCGCTCCCGCCCCTGATCCCGTCGACATCTATTTCGAAGCGCGCGAAGCCTTCAAGCGGGCCGAACTGGCCAAGGCCTTCCCCTCAGGCAGCAGCCTGCGCAGCCGGTTCAAGGAAGAGCCGCCCAGGCAGAAAACCCCGGCTCTGGCGCAGGTGCAGGCGGCGGTGCATGGCGCCCGGCGGAAGCTGCTGCGGGGCGGCCTCTTGCTGCGCCGCAAGACGGCGGCGGCGGGTGCGCGATCGGCAGATGCCGCGCGGCGGCTTGGGCATGGACTGGCCCGTGCCGGATGCCGCATCGGCGCGGCTGTCTCGCTCGCCAGCTGGCGCAAACGCCTGCGCAGTCGTCCGCCGCGTTCCCGGCGCTGAATTCTCCGGCGCGGACGCAATCAGTCCCGCGCAAACACACCGCAAGCTATCCGCGCCCCGCTGTTGCCGGAAGGATCCGTGCGATAATCGTCGGGCGCGGCATGAAGCACGATCGCGGTGCCATCGCCGTCCATCAGGGTGGAGACCAGCTTGAACGGGCGCATCGGGGTGCGGATCGTGGCCTTGATCCGGCCGTCGGCGCCGGCGGTCACATTGGGCAGGTCGCCGAGGTGGCTGCCGAGCGGATTATCGATGCCATGCTCGTGGCCCTCGGGATTGAGATGGGCTCCGGCACTGGCGAATTCGGGACCCTGGCATTGCCCGACCATGTGCAGATGCAATCCGTGCGGGCCCGGCGGCAGCCCGTGGGCTTCCACTTCCAGCACGGAGCCGTCCTGCCGGTTGTAGATCCGCGCGGTTCCAACCTGGGTCCCTTCGGCGTTGATGAGCTCTGCCTCCACGAGCGCCTTTGGCGCGCGCTCAGCCGTGAGCGGGCCGGCGATAAGGATGGAAGCAAGGGCCAGATGACGCAGCTTCATGGGGCAGCTCCTCAGGTCCAGACCGCTTCGGGTGGCAAGCTCATCAGGATGGCATCGATGTTCCCGCCGGTCTTCAGGCCGAACAACGTCCCGCGATCATAGACAAGGTTGAATTCGGCATAGCGGCCCCGGTATTCGAGCTGTGCCTGCTTGTCCGCGGGCGTGAACGCCATGGCCATCCGCCGCCGCACGATCTGGGGAAACACGTCAAGGAAGGCCCGACCGACATCCTGGGTGAAGGCGAAGTTGGCTTCCCAGGCGGCTTCATCCCGACATTCGAGGTGATCGTAGAAGATGCCGCCCACCCCACGATGGACCTTCCGGTGGGGAATGTAGAAATAGTCGTCTGCCCAGGCCTTGTAACGTTCGTAGTAGTCGGCCCCGTGCGGATCGCAGGCCGCCTTCATCGCCGCGTGGAAATCCGCCGTGTCCTCGGCAAAGGGTAACGGCGGGTTGAGATCGGCGCCGCCGCCGAACCACGCCTTGGTCGTGGTCAGGAAGCGCGTGTTCATGTGAACGGCGGGAACCATCGGGTTGGCCATGTGCGCAACCAGGCTGATCCCGGTGGCGCTGAACTGCGGATTGGCTGGATCGGCGCCATTGATCGAGGCGGCAAACTGCGGGCTGAATGCTCCCCGCACGGTCGAGACGTTGACCCCGACCTTCTCGAAAACCTTGCCTTTCATCAAACCCTGGGTGCCGCCGCCGGTATCGCCGGAGTCCGCCTCGTCGACGCTTTGGCGGACCCATGGCGTAAAGGCGAAGCGGGCCTCGCTCCCCGCCTCGCGCTCGATGGCTTCGAACTCGGCGCAGATCTGATCGCGCAAGCTCTCGAACCAGGCGCGGGCACGCTGTGAGAAGGGGGTCCAGTCAATCATCGCATGCCCCTTGCCAAGCCCCGCGCGCTGTCGCAAGGAAAAGCCATGGTTCCCCTTTCGTTCGCCGGGCAGGAATGGTGCCTTACCACGTCCGGCGGACTTTACTGGCCGCGCGAGAATGCCTTGCTGGTGGCTGACTTGCACCTGGAAAAGGCCAGCTTTTTCGCCCGTCATGGCCAGCCGCTCCCGCCCTATGACAGTCGCGAAACGCTCGGGCGGATCTGCGCGGCCTTGCGGCAAACGGGCGCGCGGCGGGTGTTCTGCCTCGGCGATTCGTTTCACGACGGCGAAGGTCCGGCGCGGCTGGAGC
>DASTGC010000279.1:0-4621 GCA_035719485.1 Novosphingobium sp. | reverse complement strand
AACGGAAGACTGGCTGCCGCCTTCGCCAAGGGCCGTCCGGCCCTCGTGACATTCGTCACCGGGGGCGATCCGACGCCGGACGCCACCGCCGCGATCCTCGATGCGCTGGTGGACGGCGGGGCCGACGTGATCGAGCTGGGCATGCCCTTCACCGATCCCATGGCCGACGGCCCGGCGATCCAGCTGGCCAACCTGCGCAGCCTCGGCGCGGGGACGAAGACGGCGGACATCTTCGCCATCGCCAAGGCCTTCCGGGCGCGGCATCCGGCTGTGCCGCTGGTGCTGATGGGCTATGCCAACCCGATGATCACCCGCGGGGCCGAATGGTTCGCCGCCGAGTGCGTCAAGGCCGGGGTTGACGGCGTGATCTGCGTCGACATCCCGCCCGAGGAAGACCCGGAGCTCGGGCCGGCGCTGCGCGGTGCGGCTGTCTCTCTGATCCGGCTGGCCACGCCCACCACTGACGCGGCGCGGCTTCCCGCCGTGCTCGAAGGCTCGTCCGGCTTCCTCTATTACGTCTCTGTTGCGGGCATCACGGGCCTGCAGCAGGCGGCGCAAGCCTCGATCGAGGAGGCCGTCGCCCGACTGAAGGCTTCCGCAACGATCCCGGTGGCGGTGGGCTTCGGTGTGCGCACCCCGGAACAGGCTGCCGCCATCGCCCGGGTGGCCGATGGCGTGGTCGTCGGCTCGGCGCTGGTCGATCTGGTTGCAAAACATGGCGAGAATGCCGCCGGTCCGGTGCGCGAACTCACCGCCGCCCTTTCGCAGGCCGTTCACCAATCGAGGAAGGAACCGGCATGAGCTGGCTGACCCGCGTCCGCAACGCGCTGCCCTTTACCCCGAAGCGCGACACGCCCGACAACCTGTGGATCAAGTGCCCTTCGTGCAGCGAAATGCTGTTCACCAAGGACTACGAGGTCAATCTGTCCGTCTGCCCGCACTGCGACCACCACGGCCGGGTGAAGACGGATGACCGGTTCGGCCAGCTGCTCGATCCCGGCTACACCGTGCTGCCGACCCCCAAGGTCAAGGAAGACCCGCTGAAATTCCGGGATTCCAAGAAGTACGTCGACCGCCTCAAGGCTGCGCGCGCCAGCAACCCTCACCCGGATTCGCTGACCAACGCCAAGGGCGCAATCGACGGCCATGCGGTGGTGCTGGGTGTGCAGGATTTCGCCTTCCTCGGCGGGTCGATGGGCATGGGCCTGGGCGCGACTTTCGTCGCCGGGGCAGAAGCGGCTATCAAGGCCAAGGTGCCCTATGTGATCTGCACGGCCTCGGGCGGGGCGCGGATGCAGGAGGGCATCCTCAGCCTGATGCAGATGCCCAAGGCGACCGTGGCGATCAGCCGCCTGAAGCGCGCGGGCCTGCCCTATATCGTTGTTTTGACTGACCCGACCACCGGCGGCGTCACCGCCTCTTATGCGATGCTGGGCGATATCCACATCGCGGAGCCGGGCAGCCTGATCGGCTTTGCCGGCCAGCGGGTGATCCAGGACACGATCCGTGAAAAGCTGCCGGCAGGGTTCCAGCGGGCCGAGTACCTGAAGGAACACGGCATGGTCGACATGGTCGTCCACCGCCGCGACCTGAAGGCGACGCTGGCACAAGTGCTTGATTACCTTCAGCCTTCCAAGGCAGCCTGACCTGCGAGACTTTGCCGTTTCCGACAACCCGCGGGTCCAGGCGCAGCTGGACCGGTTGGCGGCGCTGTCGCTGCCGCAGGGGCGGTTTGGGTTGGAGACGATCCGCGAGCTGTGCGCAAGGCTCGGAAATCCGGAAGCAAAACTGCCGCCGGTGTTCCATGTGGCGGGGACCAACGGCAAGGGTTCCACCTGCGCATTCCTGCGCTCGATCCTCGAGGCGCAAGGCTATTGCATCCACACTGCAACCAAGCCGCACCTGGTCCGCTACAATGAACGCATCCGCATTGCCGGACGGCTGATCGGGGACGACGCCCTGGCGGACCTCCTGGCCGAGGTGCTCGACGCAGGCGAGGACCTTGGCCCCTCGTTCTTCGAGGTCACCACCGCCGCCCTGTTCCTCGCCTTCAGCCGGACTCCGGCAGATGCGTGCGTGATCGAGGTGGGGCTCGGCGGGCGGTTCGATGCGACCAATGTGATCCCCGCGCCGCTGGTGACGGGGGTCGCCAGCCTGGGGATCGACCACGAGGCTTTCCTGCTGCGGCCGGAAGAGGGCGTACCGGCAGAGCCGCTGGCCCGCATCGCCTTCGAGAAGGCGAGCATCGCCAAGGCGGGGGTGCCGCTGGTGACGCAGGCCTATCCGGATCTCGCGGCTGATGAGGTTCTCCGTACGGCGGCCGAGCATGGGGCACCGGTGCTGATGCGCGGAAGGGACTGGCACGCGCGGGTGGCGGACGGGGGCTTGCTGTTCGAGGACGCGGCGGGGTCGCTCACCCTTCCGTTGCCGGAAATGCCCGGGCCACATCAGGCAGACAATGCGGCGCTGGCAGTGGCCATGTTGCGGGCGCAGGACAAGCTGCAGGTTTCCGCCGAGGTGATGGCTCGGGGCATTCGAGCGACGCGGTGGCCGGCGCGGTTGCAGAAGCTGGGCGCGGGGCCGTTGACGGCGCTGGTGCCGGGGCGCGAGGTCTGGCTGGATGGGGGGCACAATGCCGATGCGGCGCAGGCGATCGCCAAGGCGCTGGCGGGCAAGGCGCCGTTCGACCTGGTGTTTGGCCTGATGGCGAACCGATCGGTGAGCGAGGTGCTGGGCCCCTTGGCGCCGCTGGTGCGTCGGGCGGAAGTGGTGCCCTTGCTGGGACACGCCTGCCACGATCCGCGCGACGTAGCGATGTTCGCACAAGGGCAGCTTGGGTTGCGCGAGTGCTATCCGGCGTTCAGTCTGGATCAGGCGCTGGAGCGGTTTGGGAAGGATCCTGAAGCCGCCCCGATGCTGGTGATTGCGGGGTCGCTGTACCTTGCGGGTGAAGTGCTGCGGCGCAATGGGGAAGTGCCGGATTAGGGGTTGCGCTTTCCCCCCCACCCAACCTGCGCCAGGCCGTCGCACGGCCAAGCTGCGGTATCCCCCCCTTCGAGGGGGAGGGTTTCAGGTTGCAGCTTCGCGCCTAACGCGTGCCCATTCGAGCAGCACGAAGCCCACCGCCACCAGACCGGCCGCGGCGGTCCAACGGAAGACCGTGGCGTAACCGTAGGTATCGAAGGCCTCGCCGGCGATGCCGCGGCCGAGGGAGCCGATCAGGAAGGTGAGCGAGGAGAGCAGCGCGTATTGGACGGCGGTGTAGCTCTTGGAGACAATGCCCGAGAGATAGGCGACGAAGGCCGCGCCGGCGATGCCGGTGGAAACGTTCTCGAAGGAGATCGCCAGAAGCAGGCGGATCATCCGCTCGTCGAAACCGAACAGGCCAAACAGGGCCTGGAGGCCGATGGCGCGGCCGACCGCGTCGATATGGACCGCGCCCTCGGCGAGGTCGGCATAGACGAAGTTGCCCAGCATCGGCAGAACCGCGCCGACCAGGATCGTGGGCATGCGGCCTGCCCGCGCGAACAGGATCCCGCCGAGGCTGATGCCGAGCATGGTCATGAATATGCCGAAGACCTTGGAGGCGAAGGCAACCTCGTCCTTCGAGTACTTGAGGAAATCGAGGTAGAACGGGAAGGCGAAGCTCGACCAGATATTGTAGCACAGGGTGTAGGTGAGGATCATGCCGATGACGATCAGCACCCCCCAGCGCAGGCGGGCGGAGAGTTCTGCCAGCGGCGAGACCAGCGCGACGTAAAGGTGGTTGGCGGCCGTGCGCATCGGCGAGCGGGCAATGTCGGGCGCGGTGAGGACCGAATGGGCATGGGCCTTGAGCCAGTTGGTCACCGCGGCGGTGACCAGCGGCACGCCAACTGTGGCGAGGATGATCCACGGGCCATAATGCTTGGTGAAATCGCCGACCGAGGGCAGCGGCGCCTCGGGGTGGGCCGGGGCCAGCATCGAGACCATGAACATGCCGATCGTGCCGATGGCCCAGGCCCAGGCGAGTCCGACCACGGCGAGGGCCAGCCCACGCGCAGCGGGCGTGAGCGCGCCGGGTTCGGCAAGTTCACGGTGGAGCGCGGTGGTTTCGGGCCGGGGCGTATCGGGGGCGCGCACGGTGATGAAGGCGACGAGCAGGAGAAGGCAGCCCATGACGAGGTAGACCGAGCCCCAGCTCATCCGCGCCGCGAGGACCAGCGCGAGGGCGCCGCCGACGATTGAGGCGATGCGGTAGCCGAACTGGTAGATGGCGCTGAGCAGCTCGACCGGGGCCTTTTCATCGGCCACGTCGATCCGCCAGGCATCGACCGCGACGTCCTGCGTGGCCGAGGCGAGCGCGGCGACAAAGGCGAAGAGGGCGAAGGTGCCGATGGCGTGGGCCGGATCGGTGAAGGCGAGGCCGGCGAAGGAGACGACCAGCACGGCCTGGCAGAGGAAGATCCACGATTTGCGGCGGCCGAGCCGTTCCAGCCCCGGGAGCGGCAGGCGATCGACCAGCGGCGACCACAGGAACTTGAAGGAATAGGACAGGCCGATCCACGAGAGGACGCCGATGGTGGCGAGCTTCACGCCGACCTCGCCCAGCCAGGCGTTGAGCGTGCCGATCAGCAGGGCA
>DASTGC010000278.1:0-2456 GCA_035719485.1 Novosphingobium sp. | reverse complement strand
CGTCGCCACGCCGTGCTGGCCCGCGCCTGTTTCCGCGATGATCCGGGTCTTGCCCATGCGGATCGCCAGCAGGATCTGGCCGATGCAGTTGTTGATCTTGTGTGCGCCGGTATGGTTCAGCTCGTCGCGCTTGAACCAGATCTGCGCGCCCATTCCCTTGCCCGCCTTGCCGCGCAGGGCCTCGGTCAGGCGCGGCGCAAAATAGAGCGGGCTCGGCCGGCCGACATAGTGCTCGAGCAGGTCCTCGAACTCGGCGGCGAAGGCGGGATCCGCCTTGGCCTTGCGGTACTCGCGCTCCAGGTCGAGGATCAGCGGCATCAGCGTTTCGGCCACGTAGCGGCCGCCGAACTGGCCAAAGTGGCCGCGCTCATCCGGCTGGGTCCTGAAGGAATTGGGGGTTTGGGCGGTCATGCCACGCGCTTGGCAGAGCCCTTGGCGATTGTCCAGATTCGCCCTTTGGGCAGGTGCCCGACGGCACTGCCGAACAGCGGGCAGAGTGGCCCATATCCGCGGCACTTTCAACATGAACTAAAGTTGAACAACCGTACTTACACGCCTGCTCAAGTAGTTTCAAACGTATCATTCGTTGCGCGTCTGCAACAGTGTTCGATTAACTCCGAGCAAAATCGATTTCGTTCATTGCGGTGACAGATTTCGGACCCTAACCGTCCCCCTGCCTCCGACAGAAGGGGCAACCGGAGACTGTCCGGAACTTTGAACTCAGGAGTATACATATGCGCAAGATCATTCTCCCGCTGCTGGCTTCGCTGGCTGTTGCCACCCCCGCCCTCGCCAATGAAACCCGCGTCGAAGCACGCACCGGCGTCGTGTGGGGCGGCGGCAACACCGATGCCATTGCCGGCGTCGCGGCCGGCTATGACTTCGATCTTGGCCCGGCGCTCTTCGCTGGTGCCGAAATTTCGGCCGACAAGATCCTGACCGCCGCCGACAACCGCGTCGGCGTCGGCTTCACCGGCCGGCTCGGCGCCAGGACCGGCGTGGCCAAGGTTTACGTCGACGGTGGCTACACGACCAAGTTCTGCACCGCCTGCGATGGCACCTGGAATGCTGGCGTCGGCGCCGAGGTGCCGCTGGCCGGCAACGTCTACGGCAAGCTGGGCTACAAGCGCTACATCGTCGACAACGGCCCCGACGGCAATTCCGTCATTGCCGGTATCGGCATGAAGTTCTGATCGCTTCGCGACGGCTTTAAGGGAAGGGGCGGCCGGCAACGGTCGCCCCTTTTCGTTCACCCCCGGCGCGCGGCCCGGCAGAATTCGGCAATCAGGCCCACGTCCTTGATCCCGGGCCCCGTTTCCACCCCTGACGAGGTATCGACCAGCGGCGTGCCGGTCTGCTGCACGGCTTCTGCCACATTGGCTGGATTGAGGCCGCCGGCGAGGCCCCACGGTGCACGGTTCTTCCATGCGGCCAGCAGCGACCAGTCGAACGCTAGCCCCATGCCGCCGGGCAGGCTTCCCTTCGGGGTCTTGGCATCGAACAGGATGAGGTCCACCGCTGCGGCATAGGCCATGGCGCGCTCAATGTCGGCGGCGCTGGCGATGGGCACTGCCTTCCATACCGGCAGGCCGAACCGGGCTCGCAGCTGGGCCGCGCGTTCAGGACTTTCCCCGCCGTGAAGCTGGAGCGCATCGAGCCGCGCGGCGCCGACTGCCTCGGCAATCACCGCATCGGTCGCATCGACGAACAGCCCCACCCGGGAAATCCTCCCCTCTGCGCGCGCGGCGAGCGCCTGGGCATCGCGCGAGGCAAGATGGCGCGGGCTCGGCGGAAAGAACACAAAGCCGACATGATCGCCCTGCGCGGCGATTACCGCGTCCAGCGCGGCTGGCGTGGTGACGCCGCAGATCTTGATGGCCGGGGCAGGCATGGCTGCTGCCTTAGCCGATGCCGGGCGATTTGCCAGAGGGTGCTGTGGCAGGCCGGGTCAGTCCGGCCGCCTGATCGCTCGTCCTACTTTCCGCGCAGCTTGCGGTGCTTGCTGAGGTCGAACACCTCGCTGGGCCCGCCGTCGTTCTCCAGCAGGCCCAGCCGCCGGGCGACTTCCTGGTAGGCCTCTTCCTCGCCACCGAGGTCGCGGCGGAAGCGGTCCTTGTCGAGTTTCTCGCCGGTGATCATGTCCCACAGGCGGCAACCGTCGGGGCTGATCTCGTCGGCCAGGATCACCCGGCTGTAGTCGCCGTCCCAGATCCGGCCGAACTCGAGCTTGAAATCGACCAGGCGGATGTTGATCGCCGCGAACATGCCCACCAGGAAATCATTGACCCGGATCGCCATGCTGGAGATGTCCTGCATCTCCTCGTTCGAGGCCCAGCCGAAGCAGGCGATGTGTTCCTCGGCGACCATCGGATCGCCCAGCGCATCGTCCTTGTAGTAATACTCGATCAGCGTGTGGGGCAGGGCTTCACCCTCCGGGATGCCGAGGCGCTTGGAGA
>DASTGC010000277.1:0-4961 GCA_035719485.1 Novosphingobium sp. | reverse complement strand
GTCATCATGATGAGCCAGAACCGCCAGGCCAAGAAGGACCGCATCTCTAACCGCCACGACTACGAGGTGAACCTCAGGACCACGGTCGAGATCCTCCGCCTCCACCGCAAGATCGACCGCCTGTTCAACAAGATGGGCCAGCTGCACGGGGAAGTGCAGGAGGTTTCCGAGAAGGCGGAAGTCGTGGTCAGCGAGGTGGTCGGCGAGCCGTCGCCCAGTGACACCACTCAGAGTTGACCGGCAAGAAGCTCAGTCTGCCAGCCGCGCTCCAACATGCGCAGTGCCCCGAGCCGCCGCCAGTTGCTCCTGCCGCCAGCGTTCACGCGCCCGACCACGCTGGGCCTCGCTGCGCTCGCCATGGCAGGCGGGGCAGGCGACGCCTTCCTCGTAGAGCGGCGAGGCGCGCTGCTCCACCGCCACCGGCCGGCGGCAGGCGCGGCACAGCACGTGACTCCCTTCGGCAAGGCCATGGCCGACCGCCACCCGCTCGTCGAACACGAAGCATTCGCCGCGCCACAGGCTCTCGTCCGGCGTCACGGTCTCAAGATACTTGAGGATGCCGCCCTTGAGGTGGAACACCTCTTCCACCCCTTCCGCCTTGAGAAAGGCCGTGCTCTTCTCGCAGCGGATGCCGCCGGTACAGAACATAGCCACCTTGCGCTTGCCCGGCCCCAGCAGCTGCGGGCGGCGGCTGCGGAACCACTCGGGAAAATCGCGGAAGCTGGCGGTCTGGGGATCGATAGCGCCAGCGAAAGTGCCGATCACCACCTCGTAGTCGTTGCGGGTGTCGATCACCACGACGTCGGGATCGGCGATCAGCGCGTTCCAGTCCTCCGGCTCGACATAGGTACCGACCGCGCTGCGCGGGTCGATCCCGTCCACGCCCATCGTGACGATCTCGCGCTTCAGCCGCACCTTGAGCCGGTGAAACGGCATGTCGCCAGCCTGCGAGAACTTGACATCCAGATCGGCGCAATCGGGCAGGGCGCGGATGTGATCCAGCACCCGGGCGATGCCGTCGGCGGCTCCGGCGATGGTTCCGTTGATCCCCTCGCTCGCCAGCAGCAGCGTGCCCCTGACCTCGGCATCCCGGCAGACCGCCTCCAGCGGGCCGCGCAAGGCTGCCGGGTCGGCGAAGCTGGCGAAGCGGTAGAGCGCGGCGACGGTGACGGACATCTCGCGCTCATAGCGGGAACTGGGCTGTCCGTCAGCCTGCCGCGTTTTGTCCAGCAATCCACCCGTCGATTTTTTCCTCGAGCACCGGCAGCGGCAGCGCACCTGAGCCGAGGACTTGTTCATGAAAGGCGCGGATGTCAAAGCGCGGACCGAGGTCGCGCTCAGCCTTGGCCCGCAGGCGCTGGATGGTCAGCGCTCCGATTTTGTAGGCGAGCGCCTGTCCGGGAATGGCAATGTAGCGCTCGACCTCTGCGATCGCATCAGTGCGGCCCATGCCGGAATTGGCGAGCATGTAATCAATGGCCTGCTCCCGACTCCAGCCCATCGCATGGATTCCTGTGTCCACCACCAGCCGCATGGCCCGCAGCATTTCGTCGTCAAGGTTGCCCCAGTGCTGCATCGGGTCCTTGTAGAGGCCCATTGGATAACCAAGCGTCTCGGCATAGAGCGCCCACCCCTCGACATAGGCCGTATTGCCGCCGAACCGCTGAAAATCGGGCAGCGAGGAATCTTCCTGTGCAAGGCTGATCTGGAAGTGATGGCCCGGCGAGCCTTCATGCAGGAACAAGGTGGTCATTCCGGTGAGATAGCGGCTTGGCAGGTCATAGGTGTTGTAGAAGAACACGCCAGGCCGGGATGCATCGGCGCTTCCCTGGTTGTAGCTGCCGCCGGCCTCATAGCGGGCGCGATAGGCGGGGTAGGGTTCGATCACCAGCCGGGTCCGAGGCACCTTCAGGAAGAAGCGGGGAACCTGCTCGTCCACTGCCCGGGCGATCCGGGCATAGCCGTTGGCGATCTGGTCGGCACTGGTGGGGTGAAACCTCGGATCGCTTCGCAGGGCGTCGAAAAAGCCGGCAAGCGGCCCGGAATGGCCAAGCTCTCGGGCCACGCCGTCCATCTCCAGTTTGATCCGTGCCACTTCGGAAAGGCCGAGCTGGTGAATCTCGACGGGTTCTAGCGCAAGGGTGGTGTGCTGGCGCAGGAGGGCGCGGTACAGCGCCGCGCCACCGGGCATCTGCCCAAGGCCGATGGTCTCGCGCGCGGCTGGAAGATAGTCCTCGGCAAGGAATCGGCGCAGGCGTTGGTAAGCGGGGATCACGACATTGCGGGCAGTGACGAAATAGGCCTCGTGCAGCGCGACGCGGTCATCCGGAGCAATGGCGACAGGGAATTCGCGGACCGGGGAAGTGAACGGGGAATCGGCCACGCCGAGCGCGAGCAGGGCATCGATCTGGCTGATCATGTTGCGCACGGTCAGGCGGGGCTCGACCACGCCGCTCGCCATGCCTTCACGGAAACGGATCACCGCCTGGTCCATCACCGGCGCGATCGCCCGCATCAGCGCAAGATTGGTGCGATAATCTGCCGCCGTTTCGTAGCGAAGCGAGCCGCCACGAGCCATGATCGCCGGAAAGGCGGTCTGCAACCCGTCGAAATGATTCATCGGCTGGACTTCGGTCAGCGCGCGCAGGTCCGGCTGGAAGAACTCGAGCGCGGTACGCTTTTCCCAGGCGAAGGCATCGTAGCTGATCTGGCGTTCGGGCGAGAGCCGCCGGCGATCGATTCGGGCCAGGTCGGCCAGGCTCTGGCGGGTCGACTCCAGCTGCTTGCGGCTAAGCGAGGCGCTGAAGACCTCGGCCAAGGCCCCGGGCGCGACGGTTTCGCCTCGGTAGATGCGATCGATCGGGTCAAGCGTGCCAGCGCGCCGGGCATCGTCGGCCAAGAGCGCGGCGAGCTTGCGGTCTTCGGGGCTGTCTGATGGGGCGACCGGGCCCTGGGCTGGAGACTGCGCCGCCGCCGGAACGGAGCAGGGCAGGAGCGCCAGCGCGCCAAGGGCGGCAGTCCCCCAACCGCCTAATCGCATCCTGACCTCAACCCCACGCGCGTGTCCGATACCATTTGGTGATGACGTATTTGCTGCCCTGCAGCACCGGCTGGGCCGCATGCATCGTATCCCAGTTGGGAGACCCGTCTGGCGCCGCATTGTTCCATACCAGCAGAAGGCCTCGCTGGGGCGGTATCGAGATACCCAGCCGGACGAAGTCGGTTCGACCGCCTTCGGTCACCTCGCAAAGATAGGCCATCGCCGTCCACGATCTCTGGCCACCCCTGCGCTCCTCCTCTGGCCAGTAGGGGGCCAGCGTCCAGAACCAGTCGACGTGAGGCTTGAACTCCTGCCCTGCCGTGTAGCGCTGGCCTTGCACCGCCTCGCCAAATGCCGGTTGGATCCCGAGCAGATCGTCGATCCGCCGGTCGATCATGCGGACGAAGGGATCGACGCGGTCGACATCGCCGGAATAGGAGGTGCGAAAGCCGGCCTGGTCCGCGGTGTCATAGATCGATGAGGGGCGGGCGACCTCGTCGACCAGCGTAATGAAGCGGTCGCACTCGGCGGAGCTGAGGAAATCGGGAATGGCCCAGATCTCTGCCCGGTCGGTATCCACGCGATACGCGCCGGGATCGGCGGACAGCCGTTTCCGCACCTGCTCGCCAAGCCGGGTGAGAGCCGCCCGATCCTTCAGCGGTGGCGTGACAGAAGGATCGTATGCTTGGCCGGCCATGGCGTCACGCTAGACGGCCACGCGCCCATGACAAGCCGAATTGACCCCATTCCCGTGCGCTGCGGCAAGAGGCCCCCGTCGGGGTGCCGACGGGGGCCAGTTCGCCGGTCCACTCACCGGCACCTCTGGCAGGAAAGGGGCAAGAACCTACCAGAAGAAGTCGTAGATCACATCGACCACCTCGCCGTCGTAGATGTTCACCAGCAGGGCGTCGTCGTAGTAGCGGATCCAGCGATAGGGGCCGTAGGCTTCGGGCAAACGATACATCCACGGATCGTCGATCCAGTAGTTCTGGCTGAAGAACAGCGGCTGGAGCATGAAGCCGATGCCGAGCCGGCGGTACGACCAGTTGTGGTAGGGCGAGTAGTACCGGCCCATCCGGAACACGTCGCGGTGCTGGTTACGGTACGACTGCCAGGCGAAGCGGTTGTCGCGCCGCCAGTCGCGATCCCAGCCGCCCGTCCGGCTGCCGTCCCAGCGCCGGCCGTTTCGGTCGCCGTCCCACCCTTGCTGATAGGCGCGCGGCTGGTAGCTTCGATTGCGCCAGGCGTCCGAATATGTGCGCTGCCCGTCGTAGGCCCGTCCGCCGTAGCTACGCTGGACCTGCTGCTGTGCGGTGGACCCGCGCCAGGCACCTTCAGGTCGGTAGCCGTCCTGCCGCTGCATCTGCTGCTGCGCCTGTTGCGCTTGCTGAGCCTGCTCGGCCGCGCGGTTGCGCCAGGCCGCATCGGGCCGGTTCACCATGCCGCCATTGCTCCAGTCGCGACCGTAGCGCTGGCCCCGGTCTCGGTCCGAACCCCACCCACGGCCGGGTGTGTCGCCGCGATCCATCCGCTGCGCCTGCTGCACCTGGACCTGCGGCTGGGCCTGGACCTGCTGCTGCACCTGAGCCTGCGGAGCGGGCTGCGCCTGCTGGCCGCGCCAGTTGCCGCGTTCGCCGCCGCCGTCACCGCCGCGCCAACCGCCACCGCCGCCACCATTGCCGCGGCCTTCGCCGCCGCCGTGCTGCCAGCCGCGGTGGCCCTGCTCGTCCTGGGCATTGGCCGCGGCGGGCACGGCGGCAGCCGCGAGGCCGGCGAGGAGGGCGACCGATTTCATGAGATGCTTCCCGGCCATAGCCGTCTCTCCATCATCGCGCCGCACCAACGGCGGCGACCTATGCTGGAGCTATACGCCCCGCGCACTGTCCTGTTTCTGAACCGTGCGCAGGGGTATCTGTTCAGG
>DASTGC010000276.1:0-3525 GCA_035719485.1 Novosphingobium sp. | reverse complement strand
ATCGGGCAGGGGATCGAGTTCGATTACTGCTGTGTCCATGGTGTCTTTGCCCTTGGCGAAGACGGCTACGAGACCATCATGGTTAACTGCAACCCGGAGACGGTCTCCACTGACTACGATACCTCGGACCGGCTCTATTTCGAGCCGCTGACCGGCGAGGACGTGCTCGAGATCCTGCGGGTCGAGCATTCGAAGGGCGAGCTCGTCGGCGTGATCGTCCAGTTCGGCGGGCAGACCCCGCTGAAGCTCGCCCAGGCTCTGGAGGACGCGGGTATCCCGATCCTCGGCACTTCGCCCGATGCGATCGACCTTGCCGAAGACCGTGAGCGCTTCGCCGCACTGGTGGAGAAGCTCGGCCTTCGCCAGCCTGCCAATGGCATCGCCCGCAGCCGCGACGAGGCTGTGGCCGTGGCGAGCCGCATCGGCTACCCGGTGCTGATGCGCCCGTCCTACGTGCTGGGCGGCCGGGCCATGGAGATCGTCGACAGCGTGGCCCAGCTCGATGACTACATCGCGACCGCCGTGCAGGTCTCGGGCGATAGCCCGGTGCTGATCGACCAGTACCTGCGCGATGCGATCGAGTGCGACGTCGATGCGCTGTGCGATGGCGAGAAGGTCGTCGTCGCCGGCGTCATGCAGCACATCGAGGAGGCCGGCATCCACTCGGGCGACAGCGCTTGCACCCTGCCGCCCTACAGCCTGCCGGCGGAAATCATTGCCGAGATGGAGCGGCAGGCCGAGGCCCTGGCGCTGGCGCTGGGGGTGAAGGGGCTGATGAACATCCAGTTCGCGGTGAAGGACGGCCTGGTTTACCTCATCGAGGTCAACCCCCGCGCCAGCCGCACCGTGCCCTTCGTCGCCAAGGCGATCGGCCAGCCGGTCGCCAAGATCGCCGCGCGGGTCATGGCTGGCGAGCCGCTCTCGAACTTCCCGCCGTTCAAGCGCGACCTGCCCTATATGGCGGTGAAGGAAGCCGTCTTCCCCTTCGCACGCTTCCCCGGGGTCGATCCGGTGCTCAGCCCGGAGATGAAGTCCACTGGCGAAGTCATGGGAATAGATGCCGATTTTGCGACGGCATTCGCCAAGAGCCAGCTCGGCGCGGGCACCCGCCTGCCCGATGGCGGTGTAGCCTTTGTCTCGGTCAAGGACAGCGACAAGCCGGTGATCCTGCCGGCGGTGAAGAAGCTGATCGTGCTCGGCTTCAAGGTCATCGCCACCGGTGGCACTGAGAGGTATCTCGCCCAGGCCGGCGTCGCGGTCGAGCGGGTCAACAAGGTGGCCGAGGGGCGGCCGCACATCGTCGACAAGATCATCGACGGCGAAATAGCCTTGATCTTCAACACCACCGAGGGGTGGCAGAGCCTCAAGGACTCGCAATCGATCCGCCAGGCGGCACTCAAGGCCAAGGTTCCGCAGTTCACCACGGCTGCGGCATCGGCGGCTACGGTTGAGGCAATCGCCGCCTTGCGGGGGGCGCAACTTGAAGTGCGCTCGCTTCAGGCCTATTATGCCTGAACCCATCGCGTAAATCCCCCCGCCGCGTCGGTAACTTTCGTCCGCATTGCGCGTTACCTGCGCACCGCGGCACGGGAAAGCCGTCGCTGGATGCGGGTCACGTGAGCCAGGAGGAAGAACAGAGCTATGGCGAGTATCGAGAAGCTGCCGATGCTGGCGGAGGGCTATGAGAAGCTCATCGCCGAGCTGAAGGCGCTGCGCGAGGAGCGACCGAAGATCGTCGATGCGATCGAGGAAGCCCGCGCTCATGGCGATCTCTCCGAAAACGCCGAATACCATGCCGCCAAGGAGCGGCAGGGGCAGGTCGAAGCCTCGATCGGCGATCTCGAGGACAAGGTCAGCCGCGCCCAGATCATCGATCCGGCCTCCCTGTCGGGTGACAGGATCGTGTTCGGCGCGACCGTTACCCTGCTCGACGATGACGACAAGCCGGTGCGCTACCAGATCGTCGGCCCTTATGAGGCCGATGCCAAGGTTGGTCGGATCAGCTACAACTCGCCGCTCGGCCGCGCCCTCATCGGCCGCCGCGTGGAGGATGAGATCGAGGTGACAGTCCCTTCGGGCGACAAGTTCTACGTGGTCGAGAAGATCGAGTTCATCTGACGGCAGGTTGCTGTCGATCACCACGACGAAGGGCGCCTGGGCGGGCGCCCTTCGTCTTTGGTATCGGCGGCTACTGGTTCAGTTCGATGTCGGGCTCCATCAGGCGATGGAGGTGGACGATCACATACTTCATCTCGGCATCATCGACCGTGCTCTGCGCCTTGCCGCGCCAGGCATCTTCCGCCTCGGCGTAGCTGCCGTAGACGCCGACCATGTCAACCTTGGTAAGATCGACGAAATCAAGGCCCTGCGGATCGGCGACCCGACCGCCCATGACGAGATGAAGCTTCTGCATGCTGGATTCCCGGGAGAGAGGATCTCCCTGCATTAGCTTCGCAGTTGCAAAAAACCAAGGGCTGCAGCGTCGCTTTAGTGCCGCAATTGCGAAGTCAGCTTGATCACCTGGCGGGCGATCTTCATGCCGGTGACGCGCGCGTTTTCCGTGGCATCCCCGGCCGCTCCGACGGCCTTGTCCGCCGCCTGTCCAGCACCTGAGGCTGCCTGGGCGGCAAGATCTGCGACCTTGCGGCTATATTCACCCGCTTCGGCACCGATCGCCTGTCCCAGATCCGCCAGCTTGCCGCCGATACCACCGAGCTTCTCCCGCCCGTCATCGGCGACGTCGCCAGCTGCTTCGAGTGCCTTGCGGCCATAGGTCAGGCCGAGTTCGCCAGCGAGCCCCGCCGCTGCCATTGCGCCGCGCGCCAGCTTGCTGGCGGGAGAGCGGGGAATCAATGCTCCGGCAATTGCGCCGACGGCAAGGCCGCCGAGGACCAGTGCGAACGGGTAGTCCATCGCCAGAGCCCGATATCCTTCGGGCGGTGATGCCTCAGCAAGCTGCTTGCGGTTCAGCTTTGCCTCGGATTCGGCCACTTTGCGGCGCAGCTTTTCCCGCTTGGTCTCGTTCATGGGGTCCTCGTTCACGATCACGACCTGGTTTTGGTCCAGTCCCGCAAACGCGCCCATGGCGAGGCCGGTTCCGTGCCGAACAGCCGGTCGTAGGCCTTGCGCGCCGAGTTGATGAGCGGGCGCCGCATCAGCCACGCCATGATCGCAAGTCCCGTTGCCGCGATCACCCACTTGCTCTCCTGGGCCACGGCAGCGCCCTCTTCGGCAACCTTGACGGCACGGGCCTTGGCCTCGTCCGTCGCCCGCTCGGAAATGGACTTTTCGCCGAGCGACCGGCGGACCTGGTCCATTCGCGCTTCGAACACGGCCTTCGCCGAATCGCGCAGGGCCCGGTCTTCGGCGAGACGGGTCTCGCTTGCCGTCATTCCCGCTCTCCCCGTTCATCGCCGGCCAGCGCGTCGCGCAGACGGCTCATTCGGCGAGCCGCAGCGCCGACGCAGGCAAAGGCGCCAAGCAGCAGGGCGCCGACGACAACGGCCGTGGCGCCCCAGGCCGTGA
>DASTGC010000275.1:0-2373 GCA_035719485.1 Novosphingobium sp. | reverse complement strand
CGGGGAGAAATGCCGCTTCCATCTCGTCCCCAATTGCAATCCCGATGGGTCCTTTCGCGGCCACCTGCGCACCAATGCGGCCGGGGTGAACCTCAACCGCGAATGGCACGCTCCGAGCGCCGAACGATCGCCCGAAGTGCTTGCAATCCGCAATGCCATGGACGAGACCGGGGTCCACTTCGCGATCGACGTGCATGGCGACGAGGCGATCGCCGCAGTGTTCCTCGCCGGGTTCGAGGGCATCCCCTCGTGGACCGAGCGGCAGGGCGAACTCTATGCCCGCTACCGTCAGATCCTCGAACGGCGCACGCCGGATTTCCAGACCCGCCTCGGCTACCCGGTGGCTCGCCCCGGCGCAGCCAACCTGGGGATGAGCACCAACCAGCTCGCCCAGCGCTTCGGTCGCAGCCACGGCTGCGTCTCGATGACGCTGGAAATGCCGTTCAAGGACAACGACGACTTGCCTGATGCGCGCCACGGCTGGAGCCCGGCCCGCAGCCGCCAACTCGCCCGCGATTGCCTCGCCGCTCTCGGCGAATGGCTGGAGACGCGGGGGGTCGCATGATCGAATCAGCCAGCCTCCCTCAGCTCTCCAGCAGCAGGGTATAGTCCTTCAATACGTCGAGGCAGCGCCCCTCGGTCACGATGAGGCGGTCTTCCCGCTCCACGCCGGTCTTGCGCTTGAGCATGCGGATCGCCGCCTCCCGATTGGGCCCGGTCAGCCCGGGCGCACAGATCACCAGCTCGGGATTGTGCGACAGGCTGCCATCGACCATCAGCTCGAGCGCGGCGGGCGCAAAGTCGAAGCCGAGGAACACGATCCGCTGCGAGCCGGCCACGGCCGAGCGGAGGGCCGAGAGCGCGGCGCGGTCTTTCATTGCCTGGCTGGTGGTCCGGATATGGGCGGAGAGCGCGGCAATGTTCCACGCCGCCTCGTTGCCCCACTCTACATCCGGGCCGTCCCCGGTCTGCCACGGCAGGCGCCCGACCGAGCCCAGCGGGTGAAACACCTTGAGCCTGGCCGCCACCATGCGCTGGGCCTCCTGCAAGGTCATCCCGTAGGCCGTGGAGAGCACATAGGGCAGCACGTGCTCGACCGAGCGATCATAGGTAAACGACACGAGGGTGATATCGGCCAGCCCCGGCTCCAGCTTCGAGCGGGGCAGGCCGGCGCTGATCAGCCGGCCCAGCTCCAGCAGCCAGTAGTCGCCCGTCTGCATCGGCAGCCCGCCCGCCACCTGCGGCGTCGCCCGGACGGACGAGCGCTGTTCCGATTGCAGGGTGAACACGGCCAGCGCCAGCTTGCCGAAAGCCTCGACCAGCGCATCGTCATCGTTCTGGTCGATCACGCCTTCCACCGTGCAGCCCACCTTGGCCGACTGGTGGATGCGCTGCGCGGCGCGAAACAACTGTTCCTCGCTGCGCCCGGTCCGCTCGGCTAGCTTGCCCACATGGCGCAGGATCGCGGCAGTATCGCGGGTCATCTGGTTGGCCGTGGCCCGGCTGAAATCCAGCGCAGCAGCAATCCGCTCAAGCGTCTCCGCAGGCCCCGGAAAATGCAGTTCCGCCGCGGCACCGGCCCCAAGCACAAAGGTCGTCTTGCTGCGGATCATGTGCAGCGACTTAGTGGAAAATCCTTAACCAAGATTTGCGAGGGTTCGGTTATGACCAAGCCCTGTCGGTCAGGGCAGCCCGGCTCCGGGGGACGCCACGCGAACATGTTCGATCCATGAACGATGGTCGGGTACGTCGACCGGCTCCATGCTGATCATGAACAGCGTGCGCCGATCCGCTCCGCCCAGCGCCGGCGCGATTGACCAGCGGCCGTATGTCGGAATGTGATGGGTAATGTAGCCGCCCTCGGTAATCCGCAGAAATGCGCTGATGGCGAGGCAGGCGACCCACACACCTCCCTCGGCATCGAGACATAGGCCATCGGGGTGACGGCCGGGCAGGTCGGCCCAGAGCCGGGCATTGGCGAGAGTGCCGTCCTCGCCGATGTCGAAGGCCACGAGCCTGCTGTCGTGGGAGATACTGGCGATCATTGTGCGGCCGTCGGCGGTAATGCCGAGGCCATTGGGATAGCTGAGGCCTGATGCGGCGACGGCAGTGGAGCCGTCCGGGTGAACCACGAGGATCTCGCCCTCGAAATGGTGGGACGTGCCGAGGCCATTGACATAGTATCGGTTGATGTCGGCCGACAGGCAACGGAGAGCACCGTCTGGTCCGGCCGGCGGCGGGACCGCCGGGCCGGACCGGTAGCAGTCGACGTAGGCCCGCCCCTCCGCCGTGACCACCATGTCGTTCAGGATAGCACCGTAAGCTGACAGATCCGCGTGAAGGCTCACTTCACCATCGCGGCTCATGCGATGG
>DASTGC010000274.1:0-9574 GCA_035719485.1 Novosphingobium sp. | reverse complement strand
TCGACACGCTGACCCACGTGCCGATCGACCGGGCGCTGCTCAACCCGGCGATCCTCGAGCCGGGCGAGGTCGCTTGGTGGAACGCCTACCATGCGCGGGTGCTGGAGATCGTCGGCCCGCAGGTGGACGGGCCCGTGCTGGAGTGGCTGCGCGAGGCTTGTGCGCCGCTGCCGACGCCGCAGGCAGGATGAACCGCCGCCGATGAACCGCCCTCACGTCCTGATGCCCGCCTCGATGCATCCGCGCGTTGTCGAGGCACTAGCGACCGAGGTCACCTTGCACCGCCTGTGGGAAGCAGCAGATCCCGAGGCATTGCTCGCGCGGATCGGCCCCGAGGTGCGTGGCATCGCCAGCTCGACCCTTGCCGGTACGGTCGGTCGCGAGCTGCTGTCGCAGCTACCAGCCGTCGAAATTGTCGCAAACTTCGGAGTCGGCTACGAAAATATCGACGTGGCCGCCGCAACCCAGCGGGGCGTAGTCGTCACCAATACCCCGGGTGTGCTCGACGAGGACGTGGCCGACCTTGCGGTCGGCCTGTTGCTCGCCACCCTGCGCCAGATCCCGCAAGCCGACCGGTTCGTGCGTAAGGGGCGCTGGCCCCAGGGCTCCTTCCCGCTCTCACCGACCCTGCGCGGACGCCGGGTGGGCATCGTCGGCCTCGGCGCCATCGGGAAGGCAGTGGCCCGGCGGCTCGCTGCCTTTGGCGTTGCCATCGCATACCACGGGCGCAGCGCGCAGATTTCCGTGCCCTATCCTTACTTCGCCGACGTGGTGAGCCTTGCCGCCGCCAGCGACGTGCTGGTCGTCATCGTGCCGGGCGGCGCGGCGACGCGCCACCTGATCGACCGCGCGGTCCTGCGCGCACTTGGCCCGCAAGGCGTGCTGGTCAACGTCGCGCGCGGCAGCGTCGTCGACGAGGCGGCGCTGGTCGCGGCGCTGGAGGCGGGCGAGATCATGGCCGCCGGGCTCGACGTCTACGAGGACGAGCCGCATGTCCCGCAAGCGCTGCTCGACCTGCCCGGCGTGGTCCTGTTGCCGCACGTCGGCTCGGCCACGGAGCATACCCGGCGCGCAATGGCGCAGCTGGTGGCGGACAACCTGCTAGCTTGGTTCGCCAAGGGCGCGGCCCTTACGCCGGTGCCTGAAAGCCGGGCCATGCTCGCCGCCCGATAGCCCGGTCTGCGAAAAATTCAGCCCAGCCCCAGCTTGTCAGCGTAGATCAGCCGACCACCGGAAAGGTGCCACAGCGCCTCGTTGAAATCGCTCTCGCCCATGGCGAAGCAACCGTCGGAACGGCCGAGCTTGCCCCATTTCTCAAGCATGTCCTCGTTCGCATACCAGGCGGGGTGGAGCACGATTGCCCGCTCCAGCACATTGGAGTTGTCGTCATCCATGCCCATTAGGCGAATAGAGGTGCCGTACTTGCCCTTGTACCATTCGGCCGTGACATAGGCCCCGCGGCTGGTGGCGTAGCTGTTTGGCACGTTTGAGAAGGTCTTGAGGAAGCCGTCGTGCTCGGGGTCGGAGCCGCGTCCGTGGGCGACGAGGAACGAGCGGACGGTGCCCTGTTCAAGATTGGCGAAGTGGAACCGGGGCAGGGCGCTCGGCAGCGCGAAGTCGGCGACGGCGACCACGTCGGTCCGCCACAGTCGCGCGCGATTGCGCTCCATCTGCTCCTTGGCGACGGAGATGACCTTGCGGTGCTGCTCGGAGAGGGTGAAGGCCTGCGCGAACACGCGCCCGGGTAGCGCCGCAAGGCCCCCGGAAGCAACGGCACCAGTTAGCAGCGATCTCCGGTCCATGAGAGCTGTATAGCACGAATCGGGCGATTTTTCCAGATAGGAGGAGCGCAGCTCGGTCACCTTACGGGAGCGGTCTGCCTAGCGTGTCGGCGCAAGCACCATTCGGTCGCCCTTGAGCTCGACCCGGCCAAGCTGGCTGAGCACCGTCTGGCCGAGCAGGCTGACCGGCAGGTCCTTCACCACCACTGCTCCCACGTTGTGCAGCTCGGTCTCGCCAAGCTGCAGCCGATCGAGCGTCACCAGCGTGCCCCACCCGTCGCCCGAGGCGGTCTTGAGGATCGGCTGAAAGCTGTCGGGGTTGACCGTGAGGCCCGCACGCTCGGCATCCGCCACGGTCAGTGCGACGGAATCGGCGCCCGTGTCGACGAGGAACTGGGTCGGCTGGTCGTTGATCGAAACGTTCACGTGGAACTGACCCGATTGGTCACGCTCGATCACCATGCCTTCCGGGGTCATCGTGTTGGTGGTCGGCGTTGCAGTGGCGGTGGCAAACACCACGGCGCCCGTGGGCCCGCTCAGCGGGTGGACGGGTGAGAGGAACTGCCCGACCAGCAGCAGGGCCAACACGAGACCCACGGCTATAACGACAACGCCCTTCATCCCCGCCGGTCTAGCGCGGCATGGTTACTATTCGGCAAAGGTGGTTAGCGGCCCTGCAAGGCCGGATCGACCGGGCGGGCCGAAGCGCTGCCGAGGCCGAATTCCTTGCCGTAGAAGCTGGAGATGTCGAACCAGATGTCGCCCTTGGCCCCGCTCTTGCGGTCGGTTGTGTGCATCACGTCAAAGACCCCATCTTTGCTGTTGACCAGCGATTGGCCCTCCGCCTGGCGGCCCATCAGCATCAGGGCGAAATATTCCTCATTAACCGAGGTGGCGTTCCAGGCAGTGGCGGCGGTCAGGCCATCGCGGTCGCCGGTGACCGAGCGCAGCCATGCGAGCAGGAAGACGTGGTGCTTTGCGGCCTCGTCCTTGCGCGAGAGCCGGCTCAACGCGATCTCCGCCACGAGATGGGCCTCGGGAGTGAGCCAGTCCTCATCCAGCTGCTTGCGAGCTGCGGAGAGGGCCTCGTCCGGTGCAGTTTCGAGCTTGGCAAACTGGTTCTTGGCCTCTTCCCACTGCGTGGAACCATGTTCCCGACGAAGAGCCTTGAGGTCGACCGAGAAATCGCCTTCTCGCAGCTTCGAAAGTTGGGTGCCTTGGTCGGGGCGGCCGGTAGCGCTTGCCGTCGTGGTCGGCTCCGCCGCAGTGGTCGGACTGCCAACTAAAAGGGTGGCGGCAAGTGCCGCAATCAGGCAAGTCCGCATTGTTCCCCCGTCACCTGGGCCTAGGCCAGTGCGTCGGCCCTGCCAGCGTCGGTCGTATCTGCCTCGATCTGGGCAGCTTTCGCTTCCACGAGGCTGACTATGTGATCGAGCATGCCCTCGGACTGCACATGGTGATCGGTCACTCCCGAGAGATAGACCATGTGCTTGCCGTTACCGCCGCCGGTCAGGCCGATATCGGTCTCGCGTGCCTCGCCCGGACCATTGACGACACACCCGAGGACCGAAAGCGAGAGCGGGGTCTTGATGTGCGACAGGCGCTTCTCCAGCGCTTCGACCGTGCGGATCACATCGAACCCCTGCCGCGCGCAGCTTGGGCAGGAGACGATGCGCACTCCGCGGGTGCGCAGGCCCAGTGCCTTGAGGATTTCGAAGCCGACCCGAACCTCTTCCTCCGGCTCGGCGGAGAGCGAGACGCGGATCGTATCGCCAATCCCGGCCCAAAGCAGCGAACCGATGCCGATTGATGACTTGACCGTGCCGCCGATCAGCCCGCCGGCTTCGGTGATGCCGAGGTGCAGTGGGCAATCGACCGCTTCGGACAGGCCCTGATAGGCAGCTACGGCAAGGAACACGTCGCTGGCCTTCACCGCCACCTTGTATTCGTGGAAATCGTGGTCCTGCAGCAGCTTTATGTGATCGAGCGCGGACTCAACCAGGGCCTCCGGGCAGGGCTCGCCATACTTTTCCAGCAGGTCCTTCTCGAGGCTGCCGGCATTGACGCCGATGCGGATCGAGCAGCCGTTGGCCTTGGCCGCGCGGACCACCTCGGCCACCCGTTCGCTCGATCCGATGTTGCCCGGGTTGATCCGCAGGCACGCCGCCCCGGCATCGGCAGCCTCGAGCGCGCGCTTGTAGTGAAAATGAATGTCGGCGACGAGCGGCACCGTGGCCGCTCGCGCGATCTCGCGGAAGGCGGCGGTGCTCGCCTCGTCCGGGCAGGAGACGCGAATGATGTCCGCCCCGGCATCTTCGCAGCGACGGATCTGACTGATCGTAGCCCCGGCATCCGCCGTGGGGGTGTTGGTCATGGTCTGGACCGTGATCGGCGCATCGCCGCCCACCGGCACCTTGCCGACCATGATCTGCCGGCTCTTGCGGCGCACGATCGTGCGCCAGGGTCTGATCGAGGACATGGCCGCGATATAGGGGAGCGGTAAGGGCGGGGGAAGGGGCGATTGGGGCATCGGCTTCCCGCCGTGGCAGGGCTATCTCCGCTGGTGCTGTCAACGAAACGCATGCTGACGGGCTGGCCATTGGCGAAGTAAGATGTAAATCTTGGGAATTACTTTGGTCGGGGCCCCAAGGGGCTGCGGAACAGTGAAGCCTTTGGTTCAGCGCGGGCTGGCGGCCAGTTCTTCCTTGGAGGCCGGCGCGCGCTGGAGGGCGAGCATGGGGAAGACCGTCTCCAGCGGCTTCACGTCGGGCAGCACGTAGACATACCCGCCATCCTTGCCGAACATCGGCTTCACCCCGCTGCGGTAGAAGTCCTGGGGCACGTTGATGCAGCCGAATGTGATGCGGTTGTCGTCGATCTGCGGTGAGAGCATCCGCTGCAGGCGGTGCTCCTTGTTGTGGGGCGGGATCGTGTGCAGCGCGACGGAATCGGCATAGTCCACCCACAGCACCGGCTGGCCCACCGCCCGGCCGAAGCGGGCGAGGAACCGCCCGGCCGGCGTGGTTTTCTCGGCCGGGCCGATCTCGGCGAGCGATTTGCGGCCGATCGCTGGCGTCGCCTCGTCACCGATCGCGCGCCCGATCAGGACCGGGGCATCGCGCAGCGGCGTGCCGTCCCTGTCAAACAAGTAGATGCGGGCCTTAGGCTTGTCGACGATCA
This sequence comes from Novosphingobium sp., assembly GCA_035719485.1. Lineage (GTDB taxonomy): Bacteria > Pseudomonadota > Alphaproteobacteria > Sphingomonadales > Sphingomonadaceae > Novosphingobium. The sequence continues at coordinate 4,613 of DASTGC010000274.1, read as the reverse complement.
GGTAGGCATGGCCGTGGTTGTCGCCCGAGGCGGCGATCCAGGCGGAGACCTGTTCGACCGCGGGCGAACGCGGGGGCGCGGTTGCCTGGCCGTCGTCAGGTTCGGGAGGGCTGGTACCGGCAAGCGCCAGGGCCAGGAAAAGCATCGGTCGGTCAATCTCGCTCAAGGCCGCCGGCGTCGCGAGAACGACGCCGGCGGGCCGATCAGTTACGGGCGCGCTTGGGCTTCATCATGCGCTGTTCGAGGCCGTCGACCCGCGCGTTGAGCTGGTCGATCCGCTGGTTGGCGCCCTGGGCGGCGGTACCAGCGGCCTGGGCTTCGCTTTGCGCCTGGCGGGTGGCGGTTTCATTGGCATTGAGGCGCTGTTCGAGCGTGTCGACCCGGGCGTTCACCACGCCAACCTGTTCGCGCACGAACTGCTTGGTCGCGCAGCCCGAAAGGCCAAGCGAGGCGGCGGCGATTGCCACAACGGGAGCTATCTTGGTGAGCGGCATCGTTTTTCCTTCTGATCGTTGTCCCTCCCGCGCAGCGCCCATGCCGGGCGGCGGCGGCTGAACAACGCAGATTGTGACAAGTCGTGCCCGGTCGACGTCGAGCGGACGAAATGCTAAAGCATTCGTGCGAAGAGGAATTCCTGATCCAGTTGGCCGCCGACTTGGAACGTGACCTCCGCTAGCCGGGAAAACCCGAAGCGCTGGTAGAAGCGCTGGGCGCCTGGATTGTGCTGCCAGACGGAAAGCTGGACCTCGTCGGCGCCGAGCCTGGCAAACATGGCCATCGCCCAGTCCATCAGTGCGGCGCCGATTCCTGCACCTTGAGCATTCGGTGCGGTGTAGAGCTGTTTCAGCTCCATTGCAGCTTGCCCGCGGGCATGTTCCGGGAACGAGCAGCGCAGCGCCAGCCGGGCCCAGCCGACCAGGACCCCGCTACGCTCGGCCACCTGGAACCGCTGCCCCGGGTCGCGCAGGGCCCGGGCCAGCGCGGCCTCGGAATAGGTCTCGGCAAGGAACGGCATGAGATCTTCGGGACGGTAGAGATCGCCGAACTTGTGCACGAATGCGGCGATGCCGAGGATCGAAAGTGCCGCCATATCCGCGCTCGTCGGCTCGCGCAGGACGAGCTCAGCCATGCTTGTCGGCCTTGCGCCGCCCCAGCCGCATGCCGGCCTCCAGCCTGGCGCGCAGCTGGGTGTAATAGGCCTCGAGGAAGGCGCGTTCGTCGCCGGCCCCGGCTTCCCAGCCAATCTTGTTGCAGATGCGCAGGTAGACTGCGGCGAGGGCTTCCGGCCGCCCTTCGCGCAGCACGCGTTCGAGCACCTGGAGCTCGTATTCGCCATAGGTTGAAAGCTCGGTCTCGCCGAACCGATAGGTGGCCGAGGGGCCTGCGACCGTGCGGGAGAGAGCGGGCGCCAGCCTTGTCCGGGGAGCCTCGACTACCCAGGTCCCAGCGATCAGGTCGCCGGCGCGCAGGGCGTCGTGATTGAAGAGCGGGAAAAGGGCGAAGATCAGGAACCAGCCGGCCGCCGCCATCCCGGCCGGTCCCATGTCGCCCCCGCCATTCTGCGCGGCGAGGAGGAAGCTCGCCGGCAGGAACAGCTCGATATCACGCAGCAGGTTGCGCGCGATGATCATCTCGGCGGTGAGCCGGCCGCCGTCGCGGGCGGCGACGCGGATGCGCTGCGAACGTTTGCCCGGCGTCGCCCCGCGCGGACCCAGCTCGAACCAGAGGAACCAGGCATTGCGCAGCAGGAACATGGCCATGATCCACAGCACCGCCACGAACTGCAGCGCCCGCCCTACCGTGTCGTTGCGGCCTTCCACTCCGGACAGTCCGAATACGCCGATGCCGAGGTAGACCAGCACCCCGGTGGTGACCACCATGACCATTCCGATCAGCAGAAAGTCGATGAACAACGCCGCCGCCCGCGAGCCGCGCGGGGCAAGGAGGAATTCCAGCGGCACCCCTTCGGGCGTGACGACCGTGCGCCGGCGGCGGTCGCGGTCGGCGCGGACGAGGTCGCGTCCGTCAAGGCGGCGGCGGTCCCGACGGAGCATGGCGGGGGCCTTCACTGCAGCCTCCCGGGGGTGCGGCGGAAGGCGAAGAAATAGCCGCACCACAGTGCGAAAACCGACCATCCGAGCAGCAGGCGGCCGCCCGTATCGTCAATCAGCTGACGGGCGAAGCCTTCGAGCACTCCGGCAACGAGCAGCATGAGCACGACGCCGGCCATCACCGTTGCCGCGCGCCGCCCTGCCTCGGCCACGGCCTCCATCACGGCGCGCTCGCCCGGCATGGCAATGGACCGTCCGATGTGCAGCCCGGCAGCTCCCGCAAGGAGGATGGCGAAGAGTTCCGTCGTGCCGTGGACCGAAAGCCAGCCGACCAACTCGAAAGTCAGCCCCTGGCCATGGAACAGCCAGAGCATGGCGCCCAGTGTTGCCGTGTTCTGGATCAACAGCAGCAGCGACGGCACACCGAAGGCGAAGCCAAGCGCGAAGGCGAGGATCGCAATCTGGGCATTGTGGCTGAACAGATAGGCCGCGAACATGCCGAGCCCGGTTTGCCCGGAATTGCCGAACAGCGTGGCGCGAAGCACCTCGCGCGTAGCGCCCGGCACGCGCGGCTCCGTGCCGTCCGCTGGGAACAGGGTGCCGTACCACGAGGGATCGGAGGCGCAGAGCAGCCAGCCGACTAGCGTTCCGGCAATCATGACGGCTAAGGCGATGGCCAGATCAACCCCGAGCCCGCGGACGGCTGCCGACCAGCCCCCGCCGAGAAACCGCGCGAACCATGACCCGAGCCCCTGCCGCGGTCCGTAGACCTGGAACCAGGCGCGCTGTACCAGCGCTTCCAGGTAGGAGAGGGTGGCGGCGTCGAGCGAGATTTCGCGCGCTATCGAGAGGCTTGAGGCGGCAGCGCGGTAGAGCACCGGCAGGGCCAGCAGGTCTGCGTCGGAGAGACTGCGCAGACGGCCTGCTTCCAGGCGGGCGACGATCCGCTCCAGCCGCTGCCAATCGGCCTCGCGGACTTCGCGGAAGCGGTCGGAACGCAGGGCGGCGGCCGCGATGGCGCTATCCTGCTCCAGATCCGCGCGGCCACCCAGGCCTGGGTTCTGCACCCAAGGCAGGGCATCGATAAGTGACATCAGCCGATCGCCCCCTTCCGGCGCAGGGCGAGGTAGGCATCGAGCAGCCGGCTATCCAGCCGGTCGTGCGGGGCTTCGACGACCTCCACCCCCATCTGCCGTAGCCGTGCGAGAACGAGGCCCCGCTCTCGCAGTAATCCGTCGGCGCCGACGGCCATGGCCAGCGCAGACATGTTGTCCGGGGCGTGGGCGGCGATGGACTCCAGCTCCTCGTCGGCAAGGGTGACGAAGAGGACAACATGGCGCCGCGTCAGGCGTCCCACGCTTTCGAGCAGGAGCTCGGCGCTGGTCGGGTCGGTGAATTCGGAGAAGACTACGACCAGCGATCGGCGCTGGAGCCGCTCGGCGAGAGTGGCCAGGGCGAGGGTGAAGTTCGGCTCCTCCGGCCGGTAGTCAAGTGATGCGGCGGCGCGCTGGAGGCGGGGGAACTCCGTGCTGCCAGTAACGAAAGGCGTGGCGGCGAGCGGCCTTGCGGCAAAGCCGTAGAGCGCCACCCGGTCCCCCCCCTTGAGCGCGACCCAGGCCGTGGCGAGGGCGGCGGAGATCGCGCGGTCGATCCGCGGCAGGCCTGCAACGGGCTCGCACATGGCGCGGCCGCAGTCGAAGGCAAAGGCGATCGGGTTGTTGCGCTCGGCCTCGTATTCGCGGGCGTAAAGATGGGTGTGGCGGGCCGAAGTCTTCCAGTCGATCCGGCGCCGGTCCATGCCGGGCTGGTACTCGGCCAGTGCCTCGAACTGGCTACCCTCGCCTCGGATGCGCCGGGCAATCATGCCATGCTCGCTGTCGCGCAGGAACAGCTGGAGCGCGGGCGAGCGGGCGGCGGCGAGGCTGGGCCAGACGGCGAGGGTGCGGGCCAGCGCGCGGCTGTGCTGGCGTGCGCCGAGGCCGAACGGGCCGGTCCAGCGCAGCCACAGGCGGGTCACCGGGGCCGGGCCGCGGCGGCTGGGGACGAGTTCGGCCCGGCCGGCCCAGGCGCCGTCGGTCGGGGTGAGCGGCAGGACAAGGCGGCCGCCGGGGGCGAGACGGGGATCGAGATCCAGCGCGGCTTCGGTCGTGCCGATGCGGCCATTGGGCAGGTCGGCCAGCACGGTGAGGGGGGTGGGTTCGCCGACCTCGGCATCGTCGGGCAGAATCAGGCGCAGCTCGGCGAGAGGGCCGGCCAGCAGGGCGTCGACGACAATCAGCAGCAGGAGCGCGAGGCCCAGTGCCGGGGCGACCAGCCAGGCTCCCGGCGCGGCGGCGGCGATCACCAGCGCCAGCGGCGCGGCGAGCCCCGCCAGCATGGCGGCGCGCTGGGTGGGGACGACCGCGAGGGAGGGGGCGAAGGTGAGGTTCATGCCTGGCCGCTCCAACCACCACTCCTCGTCATCCCGGGCTGGACCCGGGATTCGGCTTCGATCTTCCGGGGCTGCAGATGGCGGAAAGGGCGCAGAAGGAAGCCAAGCCCCGGGTCGAGCCCGGGGCGACG